>CAJVXG010000042.1 GCA_913009215.1 uncultured Gammaproteobacteria bacterium
GGTGATCGCTGTCATTCCCGGGAGCAGCTTAGGTTTTTTTAATAATGCAAACAGGATATATCTCCTGGCCGTGATTCTGTTTGTTCAGGCTATAATTACCTATGTTTTTCAAGTAGATACATAGTGTGAATTAAAGCATAGCATAAGATTTTCATAGTAACTACTTGTTGTCAATAGAATTTATCCAGTCTTTACAAATACTTAGTCTTGTTTTCGACGTTTATCCATGGATTTTAATTCTCCACGCTCCGGGTTTTACCTTATTGGTATTGCTCTCGCCAAGCGGCCTGAGGGTATTGGCGGTGACCGATCAGATCGATGGCATTCAGGTCTTGATTATTGGCGGCACCCGCCACGGCTTGCGAGGTCCAGGCACTGCCGTCCCAGTGAACGAAGGTGAAGTTATTGTTGCGCTCTCTACCCACCGCCCAACAATCGTTGGCATGGGTACAGGAAACGCCATCGAGATTTTCCCGGTTGCCGGAATTTACGGTGACCTTGGACCAGGCGGCGCCATTCCAGCGGGCAAACACAAAATTATTACCGTCACGGTCCCCCGTGGCCCAGCAGTCATTGCTGGTGACGCAGTAGACGGCATTGAGATCCCGACTATTGCCCGGCGGGTTAAATGATTGTTCTGTCCAGGCGGGACCACCGGTCCAGCGCAGGATAACCATCAGATTGTTGCGATCCTGGCCCACGGCCCAACAATTATTGGTGTCGACGCAATAAACACTATTGAGGCGTTCGCGATTGCCGCTGTTCACGGGGCAATAGGCCCAGCTATTGGTGCCGGTGCTACCACCGTTACAACTGTTGTTCCAACGCAATAATACAAAATTATTGTTATCCCGATTCCCCACGGCCCAACCGTCATCGGCAACGCCATCGTTATTGCTGTCCAGCATATGGATCCCGCGCAGATTTTCATCCACCGTGCCCTGGGTGGGGATGCCCGGGCTGCATTGCCACGCGCTGCCGTTCCAGCGCAGGATGGTCAGTCGGTTACCGGGGCAACCGCGGCGGTCACCAACGACCCAGGCCTCATTGGCCGAGACCGCGTGCACCCCCTCCAGGTCCCGGTTAATCGTCGGACTGGGCGGTACCGATGTCCAGGCAGAGCCATTCCAGCGAACGATGGTGGCATTGCCACTGGTTCGGTCACCCACCGCCCAGCCGTCGGCATAATTCAGCATCGACACCGCATTCAGTTCATCAAGCCCGGTGGGTAACAGTGCGGTGGCATTACTCCAGGCGGTCGTGTCCCAGCGTTGCAGCGAGGGTAATGGGCCCAGTATGCTCCAGCTGATACCGTCCCAGTGGATAAAGGCGTCATTGTCACCGACCGCCCAACAGTCATTGGCCGTGACACAATGTACCCCATTTAAGTTTTCGCGATTGGCGGCATCGGTCACGGTCACCTTGGACCAGGCAACGCCGTTCCAGCGGGCAAACACAAAATTATTGCCGTCATCGTCCCCCACGGCCCAGCAGTCGTTGGCATTGGCACAGAAGACATCGTTGAGGTCCCGGCTGTTGCCGGGGGGGTTAAACGACCAGTCGGACCAGGTAGCACCGTTCCAGCGGACAATAATCATTTTGTTGTTGCGGTCATTGCCGACCGCCCAGCAGTTGTTGCTGGCGGTACAATGGACACCGTTGAGGTTATCGCGGTCGTTGTCGTTCAGGGTCACCTTGGACCAGGCGGTGCCGTTCCAGCGGGCAAACACGAAGTTATTGCCGTCCCGGTCGCCCACGGCCCAGCAGTCGTTGGCGTTGACACAGAAGACATCGTTGAGGTCACGGCTGTTGCCGGGGGGGTTGAACGACCAGTCGGTCCAGCTGCTGCCATCCCAGCGGGCAATGACAAACTCGCCTCCGTCATCGTCACCCACGGCCCAGCAGTTGTTGCTGGCGGTACAATGGACGGCATTGAAGTCGCCATTGACGCCGCCGGCGCTAATATCGCCGACGGTCCAGGCCTCTTGTAATTGTATGGCCTGTCGCAGTGTGCGCTTGCCATTGGCGCTGGCGAGGCTGGCGACACCGCCTTCGGACTGTAGTGCGCACTGGTATTGGCCGACACGGGTGCCACTGGTGTGAGTGGTGGCCGTGCTGCCGTCGCGTCCGCGTTGCACACCCAACAAACACGGCGCGGTTCCGCCACCACCACAATCGGCATCGACTGTAGACGTATAGCCGTAATCGATGACCTCGCGGTCAATCATGATGCGGCCCCCGGTCTGGTTTTTACTACTGTTGGCGTAGTCATTGAGACTGGAAACACGAATAATGGTATCGGTGCTGTTGATTGCTGCGCTCAGCGTGGCTACGTTGGGTATGGTGGTGTTTCCGCCGTTATAAAATGCGCTAGCCCCGTTATTTTCAGTGACGGTAAATTCCCCTTCAGCAAAAGCAACGCTGGTGAGGTTGGCATTGCCGGTGATGCTGGTGCAGGGCACCCGATCGGTCAGCACTGGCGAGACCAGGGTCCGAGATCCACGCTCGAAACCGGACTCGGCGATAAACAGCGCCTGTGCCGATTGCACATGACTGACGCTGCCCTGGGTGCCGGCGACCACCATGAAGACCAGCGCCGAGGCGATGATGGCTGCGGCGATGATCAGAAATACCGCAACGATCAGGAGCATGCCGCGTTGTTTATGCCGGTTCATTATTCGAAGTTCCTGACCTTGACGGCCGTGCTGAAGTTGTTCGAGAAATTACCCCGGGTCACGGTTATGCCAACGGTGATGTAATAGACCAGCGCTCGTGTGCCGGTGCTGGCGCCGCCCTGATCGTGGTAAGTCACGGTCAGGGCGGAAATATAATCGGCCAGCGGTTGTGGCGTGCCGGTGTTCTCCTGGCGCATGAAACGATTGCTGCCGGCATCGCGGTAAAACCGGATCAGTGTACCGCTGGTGTTGCGGAAACTGATCTCGTTGGCGGTACCGATATCCAGATCGGCATTGCTGCTCTTGCCACGGATGGCGCGCAATTCCCGGCTGGCCCGTTCCAGCGCCACCCGGGCCTGGCCTTCAATATCGCTAACATCGCGGGTGGTGGAAAAGTGCTCAAAGCTGCGACCGACCAGCATGGCGCCGGTGGCGAAAATGATACCGATGATCACAGTGACAACAATCATTTCCATTATCGTAAAACCCCGTTGCTTTACCTCCGGGCATGGCCGCTGCGTGAGGCGCTGAGGGGTATCGATTTGGATAAACGGCGTCATGGCATCGACCTCAGTAATTCACTACCCAGGACTGCAGTTCGGCAAGTTGATTACCGCTGGGACCCGTTACCGTTACCGTTATACATTTGTAATTGCTATCGCCGCCATTACAGCTTGCGCTATCCAGTGCCACGGTCGTGGTAAACCCGGTGGGTGGGGTACAGGCCGGATGGGTGGAGGCGGACATCACCGGGCACGACCCCGCCGCCGGAGCGGCCGAGCAGGGATCGTAACGCCGGTTGTTGACCGCTACATCAGTGAAGCAGGCAAAACCGACGACACGCTTTCGTGCCAGAATCAATTCCATGCGTGACTGCGCCAGTTGTTTTGCCATGGTGATATTTTTCGCCTCCGGTGCCCCACGGACACCAATGCCAAAAATCGTTACCAGGGCCGTGGCAATAATGCCGACAATGACGATAAAGGCGATTAGCTCAATCATGGTCATGCCAGATTGATTTACTGGGGAGACCGGTAAATAGCGCGCACCCCTCATATCTTTGGGTCCCTTCTCCCTCCGGGACCTCGGTACCCCCTTGTGGGGTGGAAGGACAGGATGAGGGAGATATTACTGCGCTTTTCTCCCCTCACCCCAACCCTCTCGACTCTGGTTCCGGACTTCGTCCTACCTCCTCCATCCCTGGAGTCGTCCCTGAGGGAGAGGGAGAAACGATGCGCACTATTTGCTGGCCGGATCAGTAAGCTAGATCCTTTTGTGTATGGTGTCTCCGGATTCATTGCGTTACCGACCTCCCTGTCTCCGGGCTGACGGCGATTACCTTGGTACCCCCGGAGTAGGCGATGGTGACCGTGGCATCGGCCGCCAATGCCATAGTGGCATCGGTAAAGGGAACCCCCTTGCTACTGAAGACAAGATAGTTGTTGGGTAAATTCGCCCAGCTTAGACTACCGTTTCCCAGGGGGACGGTGCCGGTGGAACCCGTGGCCGGATGCGGGATCGGGGTGGTGCAGGTACTGCCCCGGCCTAACCGGTATCCCGAGGCCGTGAAACTGATGCAGTACCGTTCCCCCCGGGTCATGGCCAGGGATTGGACATAACGGATATCCGCCAGCAGTTGTTCGGACAGGCCAACGGAGTTAACCGATTGCACCGGATTACGGGGGATAAACACAAACGCCAGGATCGACATCAGTACCAGCGTGACGATCACTTCAATTAATGTGAAACCCCGAGATTTGCTCATCTTGCACCATTAATAGTTTCTTTCTTCGCTATTAGTATATGCAAGAAAAAGGCCATTTCAGCACAATTTTCTTTATTTTTCACATGTTTAACAGGGTTTAAGCAGCCCTGACAGCATGCCGTGCCTGGCCACAATACCAGGCGTTGTCACCGCAGCTGGAACCGTGTGACCGGCTTATTTGCTGGTTTCCCCGGGATTGTTAATCTTTTGTCCGTATTTGACTGCGGCGCCCGGCGCCAAGCGGTTGTTTTTGCCAATAACCTGATTCGATCCAGTAGTTGTTTGGCCCCTGCCTTATCCCCCATTTCCCGACGCAGTTTGGCGGTCATGAGCAAGTACGGGATGACATGCCGGGTATCGGCATACCAGTATTGCATTCCTTGCTCCAGAATTTCCCGGGCCGCCCGTCTTTGTCCATTTTTCAGCAGCATACTGGCGTAGGCCAGTCGTGCATGGAAATATCGCGGGTTTAATGCCAGGGCATGTCGATACGACTGCGCCGCCATGGTTTGCCAGCCCCTTCCGGTTAAAGCGGGGTTCTGCTGGAAGAGCTGAGCTCTGACCAGGTAATTCAATGGCCGTAGTGGATTCAGGCCCTCGGCGTGGATCAGCAACTTCAATGCCCGACGATACAGTACTTCTTTTTCCTTTTTGGCGGCCCTGGGTAAAACCGTGATCACATGCCGGTATAAATCGGCATGAGTAATGAGGATATTGTCGGCGTAGGGATAGAATCGTGCCGCACGATGCAGAGATTTATCGGCCTTGTCCAGGCGACCTTGTTTAGCGAATGCATGGGCGCGATCCGTTTCTGTAATGGCAAGAATAATTGAGCCGAAATAGGTCAACGGGAAAAGGAGTAATATGACGATGATGACGCGGTAAACGGGTTTGCTCAGGTAACGACCGGGTTTTAGTAACCAATAGCGAACACCATCGTAACGGTCAAACAATTGTGACAACCGTCCCAACATCAGGCCGGAGAGGATCATGGTGGTCACCACATAGGAATTAAAGGTCACCACATTGTGTATGGCCACGGTTGCCAGGGCAGCAAACCAGCCCGTTGCCTCAATACGATCTCCGGGATTTACTTCATTGTTTTTTATAAAAACAATAAATTTCCACAGGGTTATTAGTAAAATCAGGAAAATTAATAGTAATGCCGGCAAACCGGCCTCAATCCAGATTTGTAAATAATCGTTATGTACGAAATAGCCGGTTGTCTGATCCATAGGCGCCCGCAGGGGGGGGTAGAGCAGCGCAAACATGCCCAAACCGTTGCCCAAGATTGGCGCTGATTGCACCAGCTTCCAGCCCGCATCCCAAATCACCAGGCGACCGGTGTCCGTGCTTAATGGTGTAGCAACGTACGATAGTAAGCGACTGCCCGCTCCATACTGCCAACTGAAGGCGGCAGCAATGGATGCCATAATCGCTATAGTAAAAATACCGATTATGATTTTTCCGGGTGCTGCTTTTCTTACTATTATCGATAATAAAACCAGGCCAAGTAAAAGGCTAAGACCGGCGCCACGGCTGTTGCTCAGGGCCACGGCATAGATCAGCACAAACAAACCTGTCCACAGGGCTATCCTGCCCCAATATATTGCTTTTGCCGCAGGGGATGACCGCAATAAATAAGCGGCCAGCGGTATGATGATGATATTCAGCAGCGCCGCGTGTAAATTTATATTCAGAAAAACCGAGCGCGGCTGTTGTTCTAATACAAAATTTTGTATTAATGCATATATGGCCAGGCTACAACCCATGAATAAAACAATAATACCCAGTACAGGCAACAGCTGCTGTCGTTCCCGGGTCAGGGTATAAATCCAGAACACCAGGGGCATGACAGAGAGCCACCAGACATTGAACACGCTGAGATAAGGCACCGGGCTCCAGAATACAGTTACGATGAGCCAGGCGCTAAACCCGGTTAGCAATATCAGTATAGGATTTTTGGGAATTGCAATGCCGTGATCGAAACTGCGCCAGATCGTGATCAGCAACCATGACAGCAGCAATGCCATAGTCAGCGCAAACAGGGTGATTTCCAGTCCACGATAGAACAGCGAGACGACGATGGCGCTACCGACCAAAGTGCAGATCGGCAAAAAAGGTGCGCGCAGCAGGTTCTGTTTTATATACATTATTTTTATTTATACAAAAAAGGGCGCCAAAGGCGCCCTTTTTTGGGGTGTACAACCGCAGACTATTATGGCGTAACTTCGTTTAGCAGCCTGTAGAAGCTACCACTACTGACGGGAAGGCCCCGGTAACCGCTTCTGCATAGGTAACAGTACAGGCACCAGTGACGCCGTCTTTCTGAAATGTACCAGCACCATCGTAGGTAAAACCGGTGATATCCAACAACATGTCGTCAATGGTATCAAAATTGGGATAACCGCCGACCAGTGTGATCGTTATGTTATCAACGATTATATTCCCGGTTGATGCCACGCCCTGGGCCAATTGTGTCGCATGCGCCAGTGCTGCGCCACTGCGGACGCTACCGGCCAGGCCGTTGATTGCCGCAATACGCGCTTCAGTCGATAAATCGGTAAACCGCGGTAACGCAAAGGCCGCCAGGATGCCGAGGATCACAATTACCAATACCAATTCAATTAGTGTAAAGCCTGATTGTTGCCGTTTCATAATCTGCTCCTTATTCAATAAGATTTAATACTCTTTACGTCCAACTATAGTAAAAACATTCCCGTAGTAAACACGTCATTTAAATTTCCAGCGATAGCTGTCGACCGGCGCCAGTCGCAATCCCTCAATACGATCGCGCCCGGGGTCAAAACGCCCATCACGGTTCAGGTCGGCATATACGGGTCGAATCTGAAACCGTATCCTCGGGGGGTTGTCCTTGCCTCCCTGAAAATGCTCCCGGTGCCGCACCAGGTAAACCAACACACCCTGGCTGGCATCAAAATACCAATTGCCGCCTTCCAGGGTGTTGGCATCCGGTCGATCCAGCACCCCTAGATAATTCTTCGGCAGCTCGGCCAACTGATCCATCGGGTTACTGCCCACCAATCGATACAACCGCCGCACCTTCTGTTTCACAATATGTTCTGCAACTTTGATGCCAACCGCACTCTTTAAAGTGCCAATTACATTCTCCATGGCCGTACGTTCGGCCTTTTCCTGCAGACCAATGAGTCGGTCTATCGCCACCACCACCAGTAGCGAGACGATGATGACAACCACTATCAATTCCAGTAAAGAAAACCCGCGTTGTGTCCTCATCGTCTGTGGCCATCGTCCCTTAGGTGTATGGATGCAAATAACATACCCGTTTGCCGGTTAATAGCCATCACCACAAATCCTGCTTTCTAACAACTATTAGTACAAAAAAGCTGATTTTACAATAGCTTATTGTATTTACTTTATGTGTTTTATCTGATTAATGTGGGTTATTTAATGATTTTGACCAAATCCCACATGGGCAGAAACACCCCCAGGGCCAGAATAAAGACCAATACCGCCACCCCGGTGATCAAGATGGGCTCGATCGAGGCACTCAGGTTCTTGAGTTCGTACTCCACCTCGCGCTCATAATAATCGGCGACGTTCCCCATCAGGCTGTCGACGGCGCCACTTTCCTCCCCGACCGAGATCATTTGAATCACCAGGGGCGGAAACAGGCCGGTGGCGGCGGCCGTACGGGCGATGTTCTCGCCGCGCTCGATGCCATTGCGCATCTGAATTATGCGTTCGCCGATATAGTCGTTATCGACCGCCCGGCTGATCACCGTCATGCCCTGGATAATGGACACCCCGGCGCCTATGGTGATGGACATGGCCCGGGCGAAACGCCCGAGGGCGGCGTGAAAAATAATTTTCCCCACCACCGGTATGCGTATCTTGAGCTTGTGCCAGCGATAACGTCCACGGTCTGTTTTGAGGTAGCTGTAACCCCAGGCCATGGCCGCAATCAGCGCCACCAGGATATAAGGCCAGTAGGCCAGGGTAAAAGAGGAGGTCGCCATTAACACCCTGGTTGCCCACGGCAGTTCAACATTAAATTTGGAGTAGACATTGGCGAAGGCCGGTATGACCCAGATATTAATCACGACAAAGGCCGCGGCCAGGGCTATCAGCACAAACACCGGATAGCGCATGGCCGACTTGATTTGTTCGCGCGTGGTTTTTTCCAGCTCCAGGTAGGTGGCCATTTGCAAAAAGGCCTCGGACAGGTTACCGGTGGTTTCACCCACCTGGATAATGCTGATGTACAGCGAAGAAAAGACCTCGGAATGGCGACGAAAGCAACTGGTTAAATCGAGACCGGCATCCAGGCTTTCATGCAGGCCGGCTATTACCTTGGCCAGCGCCGGATTATGGGTCGATTCCTGCAGCCCACGGAAGGCCTGCATAATCGGTACCCCGGCATTGAGCAGGGTGCTCATCTGCCGACTGAACAGGATGAGATCGGTCAGCCCGACCCGGTCCACACCGATGCGCATGGACATCAGGCTCTTGATGTCGTGACCGACGTGGGCCTCGTTAATCTCTACCGGGGTGATGCCACTGTTAAACAACTGGGTGGCAACGGCGTCGCTGCTGGCGGCCTCGATTTGTCCGGAGACCGATTCACCGCGTTGATTGCGGCCCTTGTAATGGAAGTCGGTCATGATTAATCGATCCGGATGTCTTCTATACCGTAGGTGGCGCGTACCACCTGGTCCATGGTGGTGACTCCCTCTGCCGCCAACTCAATGGCGCTGCGTCGTAATGACTGGTAGCCCTTCTGGGCCCGTGCGGCTTCGGCAAATATCATGGGATCGCCGCTGTTCAGGGCGGTGACAAGGGTATCGTCCATATATAACATTTCAAACAGGGCGATACGTCCCTGGTAGCCCGTGTTGTTGCAGTGGGTACAGCCGTTACCGCGCTTGAATTGCATGCCTTCAGCATCCTTGCCCAACTCATTTTGGACTATGGCCTTCATGTGGGCATCCAGCGCCTGAGGTTCGGCACAGTTCTCGCAAATACGCCGCACCAGGCGTTGCGACAAAATGCAGCGTAATGACGCGGCAATCATGTAGGGTTCAATACCCATATCGATTAAACGGATGGCGGTAGAGATGGCATCGTTGGTGTGCAGGGTGGAAAAGACTAAATGACCGGTCATGGAAGCTCGCATGCCAATCTCGGCGGTTTCATTGTCACGCATTTCACCCACCAGGACGATGTCCGGATCCTGGCGCAGAATACTACGCAACACCCGGCTGAAGGTCAGGTCGATACGCGTATTGACCTGTACCTGGTTGATGCCCGGGAGGCGGTACTCCACCGGGTCCTCGACCGTGATGATTTTTGAGGCCGTGCGGTTGAGTTCACTCAGGGCGCTGTACAAGGTCGTGGTTTTACCGCTACCGGTGGGCCCGGTGACCAACACCATGCCGAAAGGGGCCTGGATCAGATTGCGAAAGCGGACCAGGTCTTTGGGTTTGAAACCCAGTTGATCCAGATTCAGTACCCCGGCCGTGGGATTGAGCAGACGCATGACTGCTGACTCGCCGTACTGTGTTGGCATGGTCGACAGGCGAACATCGATGGTGGTGTTGCGTACACGGACATTACAACGCCCGTCTTGTGGCAGACGTTTTTCGGAGATATCGAGCCCGGCCATTAATTTCAGCCGTAACACCAGGGCGTTGGCAATGCGAATGTCGGCCTTGGTCTGCACCCGCAGCACTCCGTCCAGACGAAAGCGAATCCTGAGTTCTTTTTCATCCGGTTCAATATGAATATCCGAGGCATTAATCTGGGTGGCATCCTCAAACAAGCTTTGTAGCAATTTGACTACCGGCGCATCCGTTAGGGTTTCGTCTTCGGCCAGTTCGCCGATGTCGACATCATAGGCGGTCAGGGCCTGTTCCAGCTCGGTGGCGAGGCCACTGATTTCCTCGGTGCGGCGATAGACCCGGTCTATGGTTTTTAATAATTGGGATTCTTTGACAACGGCGAGCTGCAAGGGCCGTCGTAGTACCCGACTCAATTCGTCGTAGGCGAAAATATCAGTGGGGTCGGCCATGCCAATCAACAAGCCATTGTTGTCTTCCTTCCGCGTGCTTTCCTTTAAGGCAATCACTCGAAACCGGCGAGCGAGGGTTTCGGGTATAAGACGGACTACTTCTGGTTTGTATTCGTAACGTTTCAAATCGATATAAGGCATATCGAGTTGTTGTGCCAGGGTGTTCAGTAACTGTTCTTCATTGAGGTAGCCATTCTCGATCAGTACCCGCCCCAGTTTGCGGCCGCTCTTTTTCTGTTCCGCCAGCGCATGCTTGAGTTGTTCCTCGGATATTGCCTTTTGCGATACCAGCAAATCGCCGAGCCGAATTTTTTTTGGTCTCGCTGCCGTTACTGTAGCCATGGTCTGCCCTTAGATTGCGTTTTCATACCCTAAATCTAGTATAATATTCAGCGATGCAAGTGTTTTTTACGAATTTT
>CAJVXG010000043.1 GCA_913009215.1 uncultured Gammaproteobacteria bacterium
ACCCGTTACGTTCTTTTGTACCTGCTCAGGCGGGTTATATTTATCAGCAGGAACATATTTCGCCCCGGTAGCTCAGTTGGATAGAGCAGCCGCCTCCTAAGCGGCAGGTCGGACGTTCGAATCGTCTCCGGGGCACCACTCAAATTATTGCTGAACGACTGTTATAATCACCCATTCTTGATCTGGAGCCAGCACTTGTTAGAAGTCCGCAACCTTGAATGCGCCCGCGGGGACCGAACCCTGTTCAGCGATCTTTCATTCTCCCTCCATGCCGGCCAATTACTACACATTGTTGGTAGCAACGGCTGCGGTAAAACCACATTACTGCGCACCGTGTGCGGGTTAACGCAGCCACAGGCTGGCCATGTCCTGTGGCAGGATACCGATATAGATGAATTGCGCGAAGACTACTACCAGCAACTGGCTCATATCGGTCACCTCAATGGCATCAACGGCGAACTCAGCGCACTGGAAAATCTCAGCTTCCACGCCAACATCTGGACCGGCCGGCGTCACCACAATTACGACAATATCCTGCAGCAAGTTGGCCTGTCGCGGGTGGCGCGACTGCCAACCAAGCTGCTGTCCCAGGGCCAGAAGCGGCGGGTGGCGCTGGCCAGATTACTGACCAGTACCGCACCACTTTGGGTGCTCGATGAACCACTAACGGCACTGGATGTCGCCACGGTCGACTTTATCCATGAACGTCTGAACGAACACATTAGTAATAATGGCATGGTGATTATGACCTCACATCAGACGTTGTCATTTGAGGTCGATATTATCCAGACCATCGAGCTGAATTAAGAATATGTTTGCTGCGTTCCTGAATATCATCAAACGCGACGTCACTATTGCCTTGCGTCGTCGTGGCGATATCCTGGTGCCATTGATGTTCTTTGCCATTGTTGTGGCACTGTTCCCGCTCGGCGTCGGGCCGGAAACAACACTACTAAAAACAATAGCGCCCGGCATCCTCTGGGTCGCCGCCCTGCTCGCCACCATGTTGTCCATAGGCCGCATGTTTCGCGACGACTACCAGGATGGCACCCTGGAGCAATGGCTGCTGGCGCCACAACCGCTGGTAGTGCTGGTATTGGCCAAGATTTGCGCCCACTGGATACTAACCGGCCTGCCCCTGATACTGGTCAGCCCGATACTGGCGATCCAGCTGCATCTGCCGCTATCGGCTATACCCATGCTAATGCTGACTCTATTACTGGGCACACCCATACTCAGCTTTCTGGGCGCCATCGGCAGCGCCCTGACCCTGGGGGTCCGCGGTAGTGGCGTACTGGTTTCGTTACTGGTACTGCCGTTGTATACTCCCGTGCTCATTTTTGGCGCCAGTGCGCTAACGGCCAGCATAGTTGGTGATCCCGTAGCCGGTCATTTGTATCTGTTGGCCGCTGGTGTGGTAATGGTATTGACCCTCGCCCCCTGGGCTATCGCCGGGGCCTTGCGGGTCTCTCTGGATTGAACATGTTTATATACAAGTACGCTGCCCCCCGAAACTTCTATCGACTGGCCGGATTCCTGGTGCCGGTATTTGCCGTACTGACCGTAGTGTTACTGGCCGTCGGCCTCTACATGGGCTTCTTTGTATCGCCACCGGATTATGAACAGGGCGAAACCGTACGCATCATGTTTATCCACGTCCCCGCTGCCTGGATGTCGATGTTTATTTATGCCGTCATGGCCACCTCCGGCGCCGCGGGCCTGATCTGGAAAACCAAAATAGCGCATATCTTTGCTGCCGCCTCGGCGCCTGTTGGCACCGTCTTTACCGTCATCGCCCTGATTACCGGATCGCTGTGGGGGGCGCCGATGTGGGGCACCTGGTGGGAATGGACCGACGCCCGCCTGACCTCGGAACTATTTCTACTGTTTCTGTTTTTTGGTTACATGGCGCTGCGCGCCAGCATTGACGACCCACGACGGGCCGATCGCGCCGCCGCCATCCTCGCCGTCGTCGGTATTGTTGACCTGCCGATTATTCATTTCTCGGTAGAGTGGTGGAACACCCTGCACCAACCGGCATCGGTAGGCAAGATCGGACGACCATCGATTCACAGCAGTATGCTAATCCCGCTGCTAAGCATGGCACTGGCCTTCAATACCTATTTCCTGGCCAGTGTGCTGATTCGGGCACGCACCATAATTCTGACCCGCGAATACAATAAACGCTGGGTTACGGAATTACTGAACCGTCGGCGCAACCCGTCATGAGCACAGCAAGTAAAACCGGCGTTGCTGTCATTATCGTCGTCATGATCGGGGCCATAATGGCGGCGGCCGTCATGGGCTTCTCTGCCCGGTTTTATTTGCCCGCAGAGGCACAGAACCTGAACTTGACCGGGAATATCACTATTAAGGTTGGCGGCCAGGTGCAACCGACATCTCTCAGGGTGCGCAAAAAGAAATCATTAATCCGCTTCACCTTGCTGGACAAAGAACAGCAAATCAAGGTTCGTTACACTGGCAAGAAACCGCAGTTCCTTGAAGAGGGCAAGTTCATCGTTGCCGTCGGCGCCATGAAAAACAAGACCCTGCAGGCCACCAGTCTACGGGACCATTATTATTTCTTCTATATTCTCGCGGCCTACCTGGTGGCCACCCTGGTCCTGGGTCTGGACCTGCTGATGGCTATCCTGAAGAATCATGCCATCATGATACAATTACAAACCACCTTACCTCGGGAAACTTCTGATTAATATGAGAGCAAAACATAAACGAATTATGGCCATTATTATTAGCGGCGTTATCGGCCTCATCGTCGTCGTGCTGCTGGTGATGAATGCCATGCGCAGCAATATTGTCCACTTTTTCACCCCGACCGATGTCTATGAAGGCAAGGTCAATATCAAGAACAAGATACGCATCGGCGGTATGATCAAGAAAGGGACGTTAAAGCGCAGCAAGACCGGACTGGCAGCGACTTTTGTCGTCACCGACCACAATAAGGAAGTACGGGTAAACTCCACCGGCATCCTGCCCAACCTGATCCGTGACGGCCAGGGCGTCGTCGCCGAAGGACAGCTACAGGCAGACAAGACCTTCAAGGCCACGCGCGTGTTGGCCAAACACAACGAAGAATACATGCCCCCCGAAGTCGCCGATGCCCTGAAGAAAGGCAAAAAGAAAGCGGGCATGTCGATGTCGACCCTGGTAGACAGCAAATAGCAGTTTTGTCCACAGTCTCTGTGGATAAGCCTGTGTGCAATTACCGAATCAGGAATGTTTAATCGCCACCAGCGCCACCAAAAGTAACTGAGCAGTTTTTAATCAGTGGCCCTGTGATAACAGTCAAGAACAACCAGCTGGCAGCACCCAATAGAGCCTAGCGCACGAGGCGTCGCAACAATAGCAACGCCACACACAAAAACAGGACTATAGGCGCCAGGGCGCCGAGAAAAGGGGGTACCCCGGCAACTACGGCGAACAGGCCAACTCCGCGGCTGATAATGACAAAGCCCAGCCCCAGCATGATGCCAATAAACACACGTTGTCCCATACCGCCGCTGCGTATTTGGCCAAACACAAAGGGCATGGCCAGCAGGATCATCACCGCAATGGCTATTGGCATAAATACCTTATTCCAGAATACCAGCCTGTAACGATCGGTATTTTGTTTGTTCTTTTGCAAATGCCGGATATAGCGATACAGATGGACAATGGACATGCTCTCCGGCCTTAATGCAAATACGCGCATGACATCCGGGGCAATACCCACATCCCACGGTTGCTGCTTGCTGCGTTTTAACACCACCCTGTCCCTGCCCATGCTGGTATCCACCACATTAATCAATTGCCACTGATTATCTTTATAGATCGCCTTATCGGCACGGCGCTGTATGCGCAAACGTCCCTCGGTATCGAATTCAAAAATGGTGACCTTCAACAACGACTCATCCGGCAACACATCGCCGATATTGATAAACGCCCACTTGTCGCGTAACCAGATACCGGAACCCTTGCGATGCAAGCCGGTATTCAGCGCCTCGGCCCGGGTTCGATGCGCCCCCTGGTCACTGGCCGGAACAATGAATTCTCCGAATAACATGCCCACTGCGACCAGAACCAGCCCTATCTTGAACACTGAACCAATGAGGCGTATCACAGACACACCGGCCGCACGGATCACAATCAGCTCCGAGTTCAACGCCAGCGCCGACAGACCGGTAATGGCGCCCAGCAGACTAACGACAGGGAAAATATCGTACAACTTGCGTGGCAGGCTCAGGATGACGAACTTGATCAACACCCAGATAGTGAACTGGCCCTTGCCCAGGTCTGACAGGCTATTGAGCACAAGAAAAAATGTCAGCAGGGCCAGCAACACTGCAAGTATAATCGTGGTGCTGAGCAATATGCTGCGGCCGATATAGCGATCAAGTTGATTGAACAATATCATCGCTTACGCCATTCCGGGAGTGATAACAGGGGTTTATTCTGGTTACGCAGTAGCAAAAAGTAGAGCGCCAGCGCCGCCATAAAAATATGCACCCACCACAAACCGGCCCACTCCACCATGCGGCCCTGCTTGATCAGGGACTGGCCCAGACCCAGCAAATTGGAGTAAATAAAATACAACAGGATGGCCATAAACACACTGGCGAAACGACCCCGCCTTGAGTCCGTAAACGACATCACCAGGGCAAACACGGCGAGGATCAATACCATAATCGGCTTGGCCATACGCCAATGCCACTCGGCACGATGTGCCGCCGTTTTACCCTTCATAATGACCGTGCTCGGCAGGCTCGACGATTTCTTCGACAGGAAACGATCCTTTCTCGGTTGCATGCGTATTTCGTAACTATCAAAAATGATTTCGCCATAACGCTGCCGGTCCAACTGCTCTTCATAGATACGGCCTTGCTTCAGGACAATAAAGCGGTCCCCTGTTTTTTTATCAGTGCGGCGATAACCCGACTTTGCCAGCAACACGCTGGTCTTGCCCGGCTCAATAGAACGCAAAAATATAGTTTGCAAAGGATTCTTGCTCTTGGAAATTTTTTCGACATAAAAGATACGCTTGCCCTTGCCGGATTCAGTAAAAACCCCGGGGGTGATGCCACTGATTTTCTGGTGCTTGCCGCTTTCGCCTTTTATACGCTCGACGCCATGAGCGGCCTTCGGTGTCAGGTAAAATGAGAGAACGGCAACAACAAGAATAAAAATGGCGGACAAAATCAGTATCGGTCGTAACAGGGACAACACACCGATACCGCAGGCGGCCAACACGGTCATCTCGTTGTCCCGGTACCAGCGGCCGAGTGTGATAATCAGTCCGATGTAGAGCGACAGCGGAATCAACACATCCAGTTTGACCAGCAGTTGCAGTCCCAGCAAAAGCCAGACCGCTTCGCTGCTGTAATCGCCGGCCGCGGCCTTACCCATCAGCTTGGTCAGGGTCAGAAACATAAACAATACCAGCAGCACGGTAACAACAGCGATGGCGCTACTGCTTGCTTCCCGATACAAGGCACGGTGAATAATCATGCCCGGCCTGGCAATAACTTGATCAAAAGTGGCATTTTCCTGCAGAAACCCAAGAATCCCCTCCAATTACAAAGAATGACCTAGGAATATGACCCAACATACTGTTTAATATTAAAGAATTACTTGGGTTCAGGCCCTGTTTTTTATATTATCTCACAGCAACCGGTATAAGAATGCAGCATAACATGGAATTCCACGTTAAAAGCGGTACCCCGGAGAAGCAGCGAACCGCCTGCCTGGTGGTCGGAGTATTCCTTTCCCGCAAGCTCACGGAACCCGCCCGGCCTATTGATAAGGCCGCCGGTGGCCTATTAAGCAATATCCTGCGCAAGGGCGACCTTGAAGGCAAGGCCGGGCAGACCCTGCTATTGCATACGGCGCCAAACCTGCTCTGTGAACGCATCCTGCTCGTCGGATGCGGCAAGGAACGCAAATTTGACGACACCCAGTTTGCCCGTGTCGTCGACGCGGCCACCCGGGCCCTGGGCAAGACCGGTGTCACCGAATTCGTCAGTTATCTGACCGAACTGGAGGTCAAGGGTCGTGATATAGGCTGGAAGATCGCCAAGGCCGCTGAGGTCACAGAGAACGCCGTCTACGAATTTAACCAGCTGAAAAGCAAGAAAGACAAGGACAAAAAAATCATCCGTAAAGTGACCCTGTCGGTCCCCAGCCGCAGTGACCTCACTATTGGTGAACACGCGGTGCGCATCGGTCAGTCCATCGCCAAAGGCATGACGCTGGCCCGGAACCTGGGCAACCTGCCCGGCAATATCTGTACCCCCACTTACCTGGCCAACACGGCGAAAAAATTCGACCAGGAGTACGGCACTAAAACCAAGGTACTCGATGAGTCCGCTATGCAGAAATTGGGTATGGGCGCATTGCTTTCCGTCAGCCGCGGCAGCCGCCAGCCGGCCAGACTCATCGTCTGCGAGTACCATGGCGGCAACCAGGACGATGCCCCGGTGGCGCTGGTCGGCAAGGGCCTGACCTTTGATGCCGGTGGTATTTCCATCAAGCCCGCCACCGCCATGGATGAAATGAAATACGACATGTGTGGTGGCGCCAGCGTGCTCGGCGCCATCAAGGCCATCGCCGAAATGAAGCTGCCCATCAATGTGGTTGGCATCATACCCAGTTCCGAGAATCTGCCAGACGGCGACGCCAATAAACCGGGTGATATTGTCACCAGCATGGCCGGTATTACCATCGAGATACTCAACACCGATGCCGAGGGCCGGTTGATACTCTGTGATGCCTTGAGCTACGCGGAGTCGTTTAAACCGGTCGTAGTAGTGGATATCGCCACCCTCACCGGCGCCTGCGTCGTTGCCCTGGGCGATCAGGCCTCCGGACTCCTGGGCAATTCCGATGGGCTCTGCAAGGAATTGTTCAATGCCGGCAAGATTAGTAATGACCGTGCCTGGCAACTACCGCTATGGGATGGCTACCAGAAACAGCTGGACAGTAATTTTGCCGATATCGCCAACATCGGCGGCCGGGGTGCGGGCACCATTACCGCGGCCTGCTTCCTGTCCCGTTTCACCAAGAAAATGAAATGGGCCCATCTCGATATCGCCGGTACCGCCTGGAAAACGGGCAAGGAAAAGGGGGCCACGGGCCGCCCGGTAGCATTATTGACGCATTTCCTGATTCATCGCTGTAACGGCTATAAACCGGCGGAAAACACATGATACGGGTCGATTTTTACCTACTGGAGAAGAAACCGGCCCTGAACCGGGTCCAGGCGGCCTGCCAGATTGCCAGTAAAATCCACAAATTGGGGCATAAAAGCCAGATTTTGGCGCAAAACGAGGCCGATGCCCATAAGCTCAACAGCTTGCTGTGGACCTTCCGTCCCGGCAGTTTTGTGCCACATACACTACAATCAGAAGGAAATGGGGCAGATACAGCCGTATTAATCGGATCCAGCGCCGACGATCTGGACGGGTCCCGGGAGGTGCTGATTTCGCTGCAACAGCAGTTGCCCGAAGGGCACCAGCAATACCCGCGGATTGTCGAAATCGTCGGCAATAGCGCCGATGAAAAGCAACAGGCCCGGGTACGGTACCGGCAATACAAGGACAAAGGTTACGAGTTACATACCCATGAATTATAACCATGGAACATACTGAGCCAAAACACAAACCATCGCCAAAACACGCGCTGGACGACGTTCTGAGTTCGCTGCAGGACCTGATGCGCAACGAACTGGACAATGCCAGGCCGCCGTCGCGTCCGCCAACGCCCTCGACCACACGTAAGGGTGGCGCCAAGGTCAGCGCCAGCGACGTGCTCAGTTCCCTCAAAGGACTCATTGATGGCAACGGCGCCGGTAACACCGCAACCCACACCCAACCTGAAGGTGAGCTGGTACAACATGAACCCAGTCTGACAGAACAGGCCCTGCACCAGCAGACCCGGAACATCGAAACGGCAGAATCCGGCGACCTTGTCTCCGAAAACGATATTGAAATTGATGATGCCATCGAACTGACCGCCGACGACACGGCCATCGAGGACATTGTCGAAGAGCTTAAAGAACTGCCCACCGGGTCTGATGAGATCGAACTAGACGGTCTTGCAGAAGAAGATACCGAGGAACTCACGGCCAGCGCCATCGAAGTCGAGGAAGTACCACTAACAGACACGGCCATAGAAGACAAAGTCGATATCATTGCCGATGATGCGGCACCGCTGTTTGCCACAGATTCCCCGGCATCATCCGACAACTCTGTCGATCACATTGACAGCGACGATCCCGACATCCCCACGTTGAACACGGTAGAGGACATCCCTACCCTGAAGCTGGAGGACAAAGGCGTCCCGGACACGATTAAGCTCGGTTCAGCAACAAACAGCCCCGATAACGGCATTGAAGACAACAGCGAGGCCGGTCCGGGGCTGAATATCGAACAGAATGAACTCGGGCTGGTAGACCACAGCAGTAGCGATATCGATTTGTCGCCCCCGCAACCCCATAGCGGTGAATTCGTTCTTGATGAACTGGGACAAGGCGCTGACAACCCTGCTCCGCTGGATGGCAGCGGCTCCTCGCTGGAACCGGGGAACGACGAGATCAGCCTCGATCTTGATGCGCCCTCTGCCGGCTCGACTCTGAAAGGCAAAAAATACAAAAAAGAAAAGACAGCAAAGGCGAAAGAATCCGCCCCCATCCCTAACGGCTTTGTCGAAAAGGCATTACAGGATATCGACAACACCCTGGATTACCTGTCGATCAAGGATGACAAACCGCTGCCGACAAAGGCCAAGCCAAAGGCTAAGGCCAAACCAGGACCTGAGTTAAATCAGGAACCGGTGGTGTTACAGATCGATGAAAGTACCCGGCCACCAAGACTGGATCCCGGACCACCCCCGGATGACAGCGCCTTACGCAATAATCCTTTTCTGCAAGATTATGATGAAGCACCGGATGATACCGAAAACACCATCACTCTTCCCGGGCCAGCGGATGGGGGCAACACGGCCAATACCGCGGCCAAGGAAACGGCCGGGGAAGAAAACCTTAGCCTGAATCTGCCGCCGACCGAAACCGATTTGATGGAGAACAAGCCGGTAAAGACCAGGGCAAAAACCAAAGCTGCCGGGAAAGCGCCAGGCAAAAAATCAAAGGCCAGGCCAACGGCACAGAAAGCCAAAGCAAAAGCCAAACCGGAACAGGGCAAGACTGGAAAGAAGGCCACAACACAGACCAGGGCCAAACCGGCACAGCGGAAAAAACCGCAGATTCAAAAGGCCAAGCTGGCCAAGGGTAAGAAAATCGGCCACCAGGTCGAGATTGATTGGGACGACATCCCGGTGCTGGACCAGAGCACCAACCAGATCATGACAAAGACCAAAAAGAAGGAGAAAACCAGAACCAGAGACACCGGGGCCAGACCGGCCCGGGGCGCACAAGCACCGCCAAAGAAATCCAGGAAAGAAAAAAAGGTCCGCGATATTGCCATCAAGGCCATTGCCAAACTCAATATCCAGTTACGCAAGACCGGCGGCCAGAGCCTGGAGCCGCTAATGGTAGACCGTCTGCAACATGCACTGAAAGAGGTGCTGGATACTCAGGGCGCAAAAGGCGACAATAAGCCTCTCAAAAAAAAATAACACCGTAATTCCTGATCACTTAAGTAATAATCTAATTTAATTTAACGAACCAGATTATCCAGCGGGACCGGCTCCGCCCTCCTGCTTTTTTTATTAATGATGACCAAAGAAACACTGGCAAAAACCTACGACCCACATGCTATAGAGTCCGAGCTCTATCAAACCTGGGAGCAGTCCGGCTATTTCAAGGCACACACCGAACCCGGCGCCGAGTCCTATTGCATCATGATCCCGCCACCGAACATCACCGGTAGCTTGCACATGGGGCATGGGTTTAATAACACGGTCATGGACACCCTGATCCGCTACCACCGCATGAAGGGGCACAACACCCTGTGGCAGGCGGGTACCGACCACGCCGGCATCGCCACGCAAATGATGGTGGAACGACAACTGGCCGCCGAGGGCAAGAGTCGTCACGACCTTGGTCGCGACGCCTTTCTGCATCGAGTCTGGCAGTGGAAGAAGGAATCCGGCGGTAACATTACCAGGCAGCTGCGCAGTATGGGCGCCTCACTGGACTGGTCGCGCGAGCGCTTTACCATGGACGAAGGTCTGTCCAGGGCCGTCAACGAGGTCTTTGTCCGCCTCTTTGAGGAGGGCCTGATCTATCGCGGCAAACGTCTGGTGAACTGGGACCCGGTGCTGCACACCGCCGTCTCCGATCTTGAGGTCATCTCCGAGGAGGAAGATGGCCACCTGTGGCATATGCGTTATCCGGTAAAAGACAGCAAGCAATGTCTGGTCGTTGCCACCACCCGCCCGGAGACCATGCTCGGCGATA
>CAJVXG010000044.1 GCA_913009215.1 uncultured Gammaproteobacteria bacterium
CCAAGATTGTGTAATTAGTTGATTATAAATATAAAAGAATCTCATTTATTAGCGGTAATCACGATATTTATTTATTGTGGCGCTGCCGTGCTGGTTTGGTTTTTTCCGTGGCATTGGGTTGTAAAATCCTTGTTTAGTGGTGCGCTGCTTTATGCCTTTGTGTGGCAGTGGCGCCAGCATGTGCGCAGGACAGCAGCTCAATCCGTAATTGCGCTTTCTTTACAGCAGGATGGCTCGTTGGCTTTAAAAAAACGGGGCAAGGAGGAGTGGGTACCGGTTCGCAGGATGCAGCAATTGATTCATCCCCTGGTGACCCTGTTGAGCCTGGTGGTAGATGACAAGCGGGGAAGACGGATCAATGTGCTGTTGCCTTACGATGCCATGGAGCGGGCGCAATTCACACGCTTGCGAGCGCAGCTAAACGTGTTTCGCGATCCGGACTGAGGACGGTGTCTTGCGCCGGTTTGCTGCTATCCATCTCCGGGTAATCACGCGTAAAATGCAGACCGCGGCTTTCCTTGCGCTGTTTGGCGCTTTCTATAATCAGGGCCGCCACCAGCACCAGGTTTCTTAACTCAATCAAGTCATTATCAATGACAAAGTTGGCATAGTAGTCCCTGATTTCTTCAATGAGTAGATTGACTCGATGTTCGGCACGCTCCAGACGTTTGTTGGTGCGCACGATACCGACATAATCCCACATGAAGTGACGTAATTCGTCCCAGTTGTGTGACACTACGACCTGCTCATCGGCATCGCTGACACGGCTTTCATCCCAGGGCGGCAGATCCACCAGTGCGGGTGACTCCTTGTCCCGTTGCTGGTTGATGTGGCGGGCTGCGGCATGAGCAAAAACGATACATTCCAGCAATGAATTACTGGCCAGCCGATTGGCTCCATGCAGTCCGGTAAAGGCGCATTCACCGACGGCATATAAATTTGGCAGATCGCTGACGCCGTTGAGGTCGGTCATGATGCCGCCACAGGTGTAATGTGCGGCGGGCACTACCGGAATCGGGTCCTTGCTGATATCGATACCAAAATCGAAACAACGTTGATAGATAGTCGGGAAATGTTTTTTAATAAACTCGACTGGTTTGTGGCTAATGTCGAGGTAGACGCAATCAATACCGGCACGTTTCATTTCGTAATCAATGGCGCGGGCGACGACATCGCGTGGCGCCAGCTCGGCGCGTTCGTGGTGTTGTTGCATGAACGCCGTGCCATCAGGCAATAACAAGCGGGCGCCTTCGCCACGCAAGGCTTCGCTGATGAGAAATGTCCTGGCCTGTGGGTGGTACAGGCAGGTCGGATGGAACTGGATAAATTCCATATTCGCAATACGGCAACCGGCGCGCCAGGCCATGGCCATGCCATCGCCGGTGGAGGTGTCCGGGTTGCTGGTATAGAGATAGACCTTGGAGGCGCCGCCGGTAGCCAGAACAATAAAACGGCTACTGATGCTTTTGACCTTGCCACTGTTTTTGTTGAGGGTATAAAGGCCAAGGCAGCGGTTATTACCCGGCAGGCCCAGTTTCTCGCTGGTGATCAGGTCTACCGCGATATGGTGTTCCAGCAAGGTGACATTGCGGTGCTCGCGAACACGGGCCTCAAGGGTGCTGCTGATCGCCTTACCCGTGGTATCGGCGGCATGAAATACGCGGCGTGAAGAGTGCCCCCCTTCCCGGGTCAGGTGATAGGAAGGCTGATCCTGGTCCTCGCTATTGCAACTGAAAGGAACACCCATCTCGGCCAGCCAGCGCAGCGCTTCGGGACCATTTTTGACCACCGCCTCAACCACGTTGCGGTGGCACAAACCGGCGCCGGCCGTGATGGTATCCTCGATATGAGAATCGAAGCTGTCATTGTCATTGTTGCCGACCGAGGCGATGCCTCCCTGGGCATAGAGGCTGGAGCCTTCGGTGAGCGACGATTTGGCCACCAGCGTCACGCGGTAACTCTCGGCCAGTTGTAACGTTAAGGCGAGACCGGCGGCACCGCCACCAACAACCAGAACATCGGTTTGCAGCGACTCGGTCATATCAACAGGCCGTGGATAGCAGGAGATAATCTGTCCATAGTGCGCTATTCTACGCAAAAAACGGGCTGGTGTTCCGCAATAAATTGGCCCTGACAGGAAACTTTCGGATTTCCATATTGACCACACATATACTGAACTAATTACCTTATTCCATGTCCATAGACTATGAATTCAAGAGACTTTCCGGGGCTTGCGGGGGTCAGGAGCAGTGAGCGAGCGTGAAGCAGACTTGCTGCTGGTCCGCAGGGTCCAGGAGGGAGACAAGACCGCGTTTGATCTGCTGGTTCTGAAGTACCAGCACAAGGTCGCCAAGCTTCTGACCCGCTTTGTTTATGGCCGGGTGGAGGTGGAAGATGTGGCGCAAGAGGCCTTTATCAAGGCCTATCGGGCCATCGGCGGTTTTCGTGGTGATAGCGCTTTTTATACCTGGCTCTATCGAATTGCGGTGAATACGGCCAAGAACCATCTTGTTTCCCAGGGTCGTGGACCGGTAACGGTAGATGCCGATCTGGTGGATATGGAGAACCTGGATGAGGCGGTAAAGTTGCGTGAGATCAGTACGCCTGAGAATGCGTTGCTGACCGATGAGATTGCGTCGATTGTACAAAAGACAATCGAGGCATTGCCGGAAGACCTGCGCACGGCTATTAGTTTAAGAGAGTTTGAGGGCCTGAGCTATGATGAAATTGCCCAGGTCATGGAATGTCCGATAGGCACCGTGCGCTCCCGGATATTCAGGGCGCGCGAGGCCATAGATGAACAGATACTACCGTTGCTGGAGAGGTAATTTGGGGTAAGCATGATGAGCAATATGAAAGAAAAATTGTCCGCCTTTATCGATGGTGAACTGGACGAGCAGGAATCGGCCGAGATGCTGCGCGCCCTGCAGCAGGATGATGAACTGCGACAAGCCTGGTCGCGCTATTTTCTGGTGCGTGATGCCATTAGCGACGCTTCCGTGTCGGCAGTGGCCCCTGATTTTGCGAATAGAATTGCGCAGACCGTGGCCGGGGAGCCGACCGTGCTGGCCCCGAAGGCGATAAAAACCGAAAAAAGTTCTTTGGCTCGCGCCACCAGAATTATCGGCCAGCTGGCTATTGCCGCGTCGGTGGCCGCCATTGCCATTATTGGCCTGCGCAATATTATTCCCGGGCAATCCGATGTGACGCCCTCCAAAATGGCACAAAGTGCCGGGCATGGAAACTTTGTCCGTGTTGGCGCCACCCATTGGGACAAAAGCAAGGCGGAGGCCGAAAATGAGCTGAATATGTACCTTGCCGCGCATAATCGTCATTCACCGGCAGCCAGCATAAAAGGGATGATGTCTTACGTCCATGTCGTCGGTTACGATGCCAGGCAATGAAGCCTGTTAGTGTAGCTCAAGTCGTTACATTCCTTACCGCTGTATTTTTCTGCGTTATTGTTAATGCGGATACCAGCGCTACCCAGGCCTGGTTGATGAAAATGCAGTCTGCCAACAAGCAGCAAAATTATATTGGCACCTTTATTTATCGCCATGGTACCCACCTGGAGACCATGCGTATTGTCCATCGTGCCCGTTCCGGCAGAGTGTTGGAACGCATTGTCTCCCTGAATGGTCCAGCCCGGGAGGTGGTACGCGACAATCGCATTGAGCGTATTTATTTGCCGGATAAAAACATAATCCAGATTAACTCCCGGACCAAAAACGAGAATGAGTTTCCTGCCTTGTTGACACGATCAATGGAGAATTTCCAGAATCATTATCATGTGATGCTGGGGGGTGAAAGCCGTATAGCAGACCGTATGGTACAGATGGTGATTATCAAATCTCGTGACGAATACCGTTATGGTTATAGGCTCTGGGCCGACAAGAAAACCGGCTTGTTGTTAAAAGCAGATTTGGTCAATATGAAAGGCCAGAGCCTGGAGCAGTATATGTTCACCAATATCAGAATCGGCATCGCAATTCCGGCAACCATGTTGCGCCCTCGTATGTCGACCAGAGGTGTAAAAATAAAACAACAGAATGCCCACAAGATTGCACCTGTAACCGATATGATCTGGTCTGTGAGGAATCTGCCGAAGGGGTTTCGCTTGTCGGCAAAGATGCTGGGTATTTGTCCCGCCCATAAGACGCCGGTGCATCACCTGGTTTATACCGATGGCCTTGCGGCTGTGTCGATATTTATAGAAAAGGCCGGAAAAAACAGGAAGGTCATCAAGGGTTTGAACCAGATGGGGGCGATTCATGCCTATGGTAAAATGCTGAATGGTTATCAGATTACCGTGGTTGGCCAGGTGCCGGCCGGAACCGTACGTCAGTTCGGGAAATCCATTTTTTCAAGCCAGATAGCCAGGTTGCCTGTTTCAGTCCGATAGCATTGGGTAATTCAAGTATTTTCTGATATAACCCCGTGAATTTTGTTGCAGGCGCAGCTGATAATGTCTGCCCGTCGTATTTTGGTTTCTTATGTCCCAGAGTGAACTTTCTTTAATTCGGAATTTTTCCATTATCGCCCATATCGATCATGGCAAATCGACGTTGGCGGATCGTTTTATCGAAATTTGTGGTGGTTTGGAAGACCGCGAAATGCTGGAACAGGTGCTGGACTCCATGGACATCGAACGAGAGCGTGGTATTACTATCAAGGCGCAAAGTGTGGCCCTGGACTACCAGGCCGATGACGGCAAGACCTATCGGTTAAACATGATTGACACACCGGGCCATGTCGACTTCTCTTACGAGGTATCCCGGTCCCTGACCGCATGTGAGGGCGCATTGCTGGTTGTGGATGTCTCGCAGGGCGTGCAGGCACAGACGGTAGCCAATTGTTATACCGCTACGGAAATGAATCTGGAGATCTTGCCCGTGTTGAACAAGATAGATTTACCCGCCGCCGAACCGGATCGGGTCAGGCAGGAGATTGAAGATATTATTGGCATCGATACCTCTCATGACCTGCAAGCCAGCGCCAAGACCGGTGTCGGTGTAAAGGAAATACTGGAGGCCGTGGTGCAATATATTCCGCCGCCGCAAGGTCAGGAGAACGGCCCCCTGAAGGCGTTGATTATCGATTCCTGGTTCGATAATTATCTCGGTACCGTGTCTTTGGTGCGTGTTATCGATGGGCAGTTAAAGAAGAAAGACAAGATTCGCTTAATGGCTACTGGCCGCGAATATAGTATCGAACAAGTCGGTATCTTTACCCCGAAGCGAACCGAGACCGGGACCTTAGGCGCAGGCCAGGTCGGTTATGTCATTGCAGGGATTAAAGAGGTGCGTAGTGCCCGTGTTGGTGACACCATTACTCATGTTAAGAATGGCGCCGAAGAGGTTTTGCCGGGCTTCAAGGAGATCCAGCCTCGCGTGTTTTCCGGCCTGTATCCGGTAGATTCCTCCGACTACGAAGCCTTCCGCGATGCGTTGTCCAAGCTGTGTCTCAATGACGCCTCCCTGCATTATGAGCCCGAGACCTCCCAGGCATTAGGCTCTGGTTTTCGTTGTGGTTTTCTCGGTATGCTGCATATGGAGATTATCCAGGAGCGCCTGGAACGCGAATACAATCTCAATCTGATCACCACGGCGCCCACCGTAATCTATGAAATATTAACGAAAAAAGGCGACGTGCTGCAAATCGACAATCCCGCCAAACTACCAGATGCCTCCAGTGTTGCCGAAACACGGGAGCCAATTATTGTCGCCAACATACTACTGCCCCAGGACTATATTGGTGTGGTCATGGAACTGTGCATGGAAAAGCGCGGGATACAGAGGAATATGCGGTATACTGGCAAGCAGGTAATGTTGACGTATGAACTCCCGCTTAATGAAGTGGTGATGGATTTTTTTGATCGATTGAAGTCGGTTAGTCGTGGTTATGCATCCCTGGAGTATGAGTTTCTGGAGTTTCGACCATCCAAACTGGTGAAGCTGGATGTGTTGATCAATGGCGATCGGGTAGATGCCCTGTCCGCCATTGTGCATCAGGAGCAGTCTGTGTATCGGGGCCGTGAACTGGCGAAGAAACTCAAGGAAATTATACCCCGACAAATGTTTGAGGTGGCCATACAGGCGGCGATTGGTTCGAAAATTCTTTCACGCGAAACCGTCAAAGCCTTGCGTAAAAATGTTACTGCCAAATGTTATGGTGGTGATATTACACGTAAGAAAAAATTGCTGGAAAAACAAAAGGCCGGAAAAAAGCGAATGAAACAAGTGGGTTCGGTAGAAATACCCCAGGAAGCCTTTTTATCTATATTACGCGTGGACGAGAAATAGCAACATGGACTTTTCAATTATTTTATTTTCGGCATTGGTCATTACCGGGGTTATCTGGTGGATAGATCGACAGTTTTTGTCACCAAAACGAAAATTGAGGGGCGAAAAGCTTAAAGAATCCGGGGTGGAAAAGGCGGCCCTTGAAGAGGTGTACAAGGAGCCGATTCTGGTCGAATATGCCCGTGCCTTTTTTCCTGTGATTCTGATCGTTTTTATTTTACGTTCATTTTTGTTTGAGCCCTTTCGTATACCCTCCGGGTCCATGTATCCGGGATTATGGATCGGTGATTTTATTCTGGTCAATAAATATTCATATGGGGTCCGTTTACCCATCCTGAATAAAAAAATCATTCCCGTTAGCGAGCCCCGGCGTGGTGATGTCATGGTGTTCCGTTACCCCAAGGACACCTCTACCAATTTCATCAAGCGCGTTATTGGTCTGCCTGGCGACAGAGTGGTTTACCGCAACAAACGTTTATACGTAAATGACAAGCTGGTAACACAGGGAGATGGCAGGGAATACCTGTTAAAAACACCCGATGCGGGCGTACAAACGATGCGTTTGTTTTCCGAGAAATTGGGAGGAAAGACCCACTCCATAATACTGGGACCGGAAACAGAGTACGTTTTTCCAGGGACATCACCGAAAGTGTATGATATTACAGTGCCGGCAGGGCACTATTTTGTCATGGGGGACAATCGCGACCACAGCAATGATAGTCGCTACTGGGGTATGGTGCCGGAAGAATACCTTATAGGTAAGGCAGTTATGATCTGGTTTAGCTCGGCATCCTGGGATCTCGGAAAAATTGTCTGGAGCCGCATAGGGACTATAATCAAATAAACAGCAATTTTGGTCTGGCTATATATTTATTATTGAGATGGGCAAAGAGGATGATTATGAATAAAAGCAAGCGTTTGCAAAAAGGGGTTACTGTCTGGGGCATGATAGCCGTGGCAGGGTTGATTATTTTCTTCGCACTGTTAGGAATGAAATTAGTGCCAGGCGTTATCGACGGTTTTAAGGTCAAGACCGCCCTGGAAAAGCTGTCTCGCCAGCCTGGAATTGCTTCGAAGTCAAAAACACAAATCGCAGATGCCCTGGATAAATATTTTGAAATTGACGAAATACGTTCTGTGGATTTAAAGACAGATTTGATTGTGGAACGTCGAGGGCGAGTAACTATCATTACAGTTGATTATGAATATGAAGAGCCCATGATTTATAATATGTATGTAATCTTCAAGCATCAACATAGCGTTGAGGTCTTTGGTGGTGGCTAAGGCACCAAAAGAATTATCCAAAAAACTCAATTATACTTTTGTTAATATCGCGCTACTGGAGCGGGCGCTGACGCATCGCAGTAAAGGCAGTAGCCATAATGAACGCCTGGAGTTTTTGGGCGATAGTATTCTTAATTTCTCTATTTCCACCGAATTGTACCGCCTGTTTCCTGGTCTGACCGAGGGGGATTTGACCAGGATGCGCGCGAGTCTGGTAAAAAAAGAAGCACTGAGTGATTACGCACGCCAACTGAATCTGGGCGACTTTCTGCGTCTTGGTGTCGGCGAGCTTAGGTCAGGTGGGCATGATCGTGACTCTATTCTTGCTGACGCACTGGAGGCCGTATTTGGGGCGGTCTACGTTGATGGCGGTATTAAGTCTGCTGAGGTGGTGATTCTGGGTCTTTATCGCAGCGGCTTCGATGCCATTGATCCCAGTGCGGAGTTCAAGGATCCGAAAACCCGGCTTCAGGAGTATTTACAGAAAAAGGTCCAGGCCATACCAAAATACGAGGTGCTGGAGGTCAAGGGCGATCAGCATAGCCAGCAATTTATTGTCGGCTGCTACATTCCAGGTTTAAGCGACCCGGTGGTAGGAGAGGGCAGCAACCGCCGCCAGGCTGAGCAAATGGCCGCATCTCGTGCCCTCGATCAATTACCAAAATAAAACCACGCAGACGCACATCAGTAATGACTGAGGATTTTCACAGTGGTCTGGTTACCCTGATCGGACGACCCAATGTCGGCAAATCAACCCTGTTAAATCGATTGGTGGGACAAAAAGTCAGCATTATTTCTCCGCGGCCACAGACGACCCGTCATCGTATCCTTGGAATCAGTAATTCAGAAGGTGCGCAAGTCATATATATAGATACACCCGGTATCCATAGTGCTAAACAAAAAGCCATTAATCGTTATATGAATAAGGCGGCGCGCGCCAGCCTTGAAGGCGTTGATTGTATTGTCATGTTGATCGCAGCGAACGGTTGGCATGCAGAAGACGAGCTGGTGCTAAAGGAAATAAAAAAACAGAATATCCCTGCTATCCTGGCGATCAACAAGATCGACAAATTGCATGGCCGTGACAGTTTGCTTCCTTTGATTGATATCTCGATATCAAAACAAGGCTTTGCAGAGGTGATACCTTTGTCTGCCCAATCCGGAGAGAATGTTGATCGCCTGCAGCAAAGCATCTTGCCGTATTTGCCAGTGCAACCGGCGCTTTATCCAGAGGAGCAGTTTACGGACAAAAGCGATCGTTTTTTGATTTCCGAGCTTGTTCGTGAACAGGTGTTCCTGACCATCGGTCAGGAGATACCCTATGCTGTTGCCGTCGAGATCGAGAAGCTTGAAGATACAAAAAAACTGCTGCGCATTGAGGCCATTATCTGGGTGGAAAAGGATGGCCAGAAAAGTATTATTATTGGTAAAGGGGGCGCCCAGCTGAAAGTTATCGGCAGCAGGGCCCGTTCCGAAATAGAGCGATTGTATAATAAGCGTGTTTACCTTAACGTATGGGTCAAGGTACGCAAGGGCTGGTCGGGCAATGAACAGCACCTGAGAACACTAGGTTACGATCTGGACATTAAATAATGCGTGTTAATCAACAACCCGCTTTTATTCTGCATCGGTACGACTATCGTGAGACCAGCTTGTTACTTGAGGTCTTTAGCCGAAACTATGGCCGTGTGGCACTGGTGGCCAAGGGCGCCCGACGCAGACAAAAACACCAGTTCGCCAACCTGGCCCTGTTTCAGCCCATGTTGCTGGACTGGAGTAGTCGTAGTGATATGGGTACCTTGTGTGGTGCCGACCAGGATGCCGAACTAATCTGGCTGGATGGACAGGCCCTGCTCTGTGGTTTTTATGCCAACGAATTATTGATGCGTTTGTTGCAACGCCAGGATCCGCATGAGGATTTGTATGATAGTTACCAGTCGACCATTATTGCGTTGCAATCGAATACAAATCATGAGTCCACTTTGCGTATGTTCGAGAAAAAATTACTGCAGGAAATCGGTTACGGCCTGATACTGGAACATAATATTACGGACAATAGTCCCATTCAGCCCGATACGATGTACCATTATATTCTGGATAAAGGTCCGTCGCTACGAGGCGCCAGCAGCGATCAGATGCATGCGCCGGTAGTGATCGCTGGCAGCAGCCTGTTGGCCTTTCATCAGAACCGGCTTGATAATGATACCGTGATGCGTGATGCCAAGCGCTTGACCAGGGCGGCGCTGTCATTGCACCTGGAAGGCAGGCCTCTGGCCTGTCGTCGCCTTTTCCAGTCACCGACAGCGCTAACGACACCGGCAGAACACGGCACCACGGAACCAGTATTGTGATAAGGCTGGGAATCAATATCGATCATGTTGCTACCTTGCGACAGGCACGGTTAACGCGTTATCCGGACCCCCTGTATGCCGCCATGGAGGCCGAAACTGCTGGTGCCGATGCTATCACTTTGCACTTGCGTGAAGATCGCCGACATATACAGCAACGCGATGTAGAGCTGTTGAAGCAAACATTGCAAACCCGCATGAACCTGGAGATGGCGGCGACCGCAGAAATGATTCGTTACGCCATCGGCATTAAACCCGAAGATTGTTGCCTGGTTCCGGAAAAGCGTGAGGAGTTAACCACCGAAGGAGGACTGGATGTGG
>CAJVXG010000045.1 GCA_913009215.1 uncultured Gammaproteobacteria bacterium
CTGCGGGCGGTACGCAAACAGGCCCTGGCCGACGCGTCTCAACACAAGAGCGCCTGGGGTGAGCATCGATGGCTCTACCCTGCCGCGGGTCTGGCGGCACTCTGCTTGCTGGTGGTCTTGGTTGGATGGCCGTGGTGGGGGCCGGAGACAACACAAGACACCCTGCTCGCGGCACAGGATATGGACATCATGATGGCGCAAGACGATCTGGAATTGTATTCCAACCTGGAATTTTACCGGTGGCTGGATCGCACCCATGCCAGTTAGCTGGCCGTGCCTGTTGTTAGCTGCCGCCGTCGTATTGGCCGAACCAGAGAAACAAGCCGATGCTACAAAAGAGGGTCCCAGCATCGATTTTATTGAATATCTGGGTCGCTACGAAACCTCGTCAGGAAAACGTATTGACCCTGAAGACACAGTGCAAGAGAAAACACCAAGGCAAAAAACGGAACCGGATAATGCCAAGCAAAAGCAATAGTTTTTACATCATGATTGCCACACTGTTTTTGCTGTTTACAGCAAAGGCAACTGCCGATGATGCGCCGATCGCCTGGGAGTCCATGAAGCCCCGGGAGCAACAGGTACTGAAAAGCCTGGCCGATCGCTGGAACAGCCTGCCGGCGGAACGCCAGCAGCGCCTGCACAAGGGTACGCAACGCTGGTTGCAAATGAATCCGGAACAGCGCCGGCAATCGCGACAGAAATTCCAGCGCTGGCAGCGCATGGACCCGGATCAACGTCGGCGTATACGCCAGCACTATAATCGATTCCGCCAACTACCGCCGCAGGTTCAGGAACGCGTGCGTCAACGTACACGGTGGTTTCGCAACCTGCCACCAGAGCGGAGACAGCAGTTGCGCCGACAATGGCGCAATATACCGCCACATCAACGCCGGCAATTCCGTCAGCGACAAATGCGGCAGATGCGCAGGGAGCACCGGGGCATGCGCCCCGGGCATCGAGGCGGGTCCCGGCCGATGCCACGGGGACGTCGTTAGAAATTAATCCTGCAGGCGCTGTCTGGCCCGGGCCACAGCGCTGAGCACTTTTTCAAATGCGGTACCGCCAAGATGGTTGCGCGCGTTTACAGACCCTTGCAGAGACAGCACTGCATAGACGTCCTGATCGATCTTGTCGCAAAAACCTTGCAGGTCCTCGAGCAACATCTGCTCCAGTGAGATCTGTTGCTCGATACAGAATGCCACGACCTTACCCACCACTTCATGGGCGTCACGAAATGGAATGTCCTTACCTACCAGGTAATCCGCAAGGTCGGTGGCCGTGGCATAACCCCGATTGGCCGCGGCCTGCATATTGTCGGCCTTGACCTGTATCACCGCCATCATGTCGGTATAAACACGCAAACAATCGAGCATGGTATCCACCGTATCGAACAACGGTTCCTTGTCTTCCTGATTGTCTTTGTTGTAGGCCAGAGGCTGTGCCTTCATGGTCGTCAACAGGGCCATCAGGTTACCGTAGACACGCCCGGTCTTGCCGCGCACCAGTTCCGGAACGTCCGGATTTTTTTTCTGCGGCATAATGGACGAACCGGTACAAAAGGCATCGCCCAGATCAACGAAGTCAAACTGTGCCGACGACCACAGAATTAATTCCTCGGAAAACCGGGACAAATGCATGGCCAGGGTTGCCGCTGCCGACAAAAATTCAATGGCAAAGTCACGATCGGAAACCGCGTCCAGAGAATTCTCGGCCGGCGCATCAAAACCCAGCTTGGCAGCGGTCACATGTCGGTCGATAGGATAGGTGGTCCCGGCCAGGGCCGCCGAACCCAGCGGCATAATATTGATGCGCTTGCGGCAATCGGCAAAACGTCCGGAGTCTCTTTGCAGCATTTCAAACCAGGCCAGCATATGATGACCAAACGATACCGGTTGGGCCGTTTGCAAGTGAGTGAAACCCGGCATAATGACCTGGTGTTCTTTCTCTGCCAGATCAAGCAACACCTGCTGCAGGCCCAGTAGAGCCTGAGCAATGGCATCCACGGCATCTCTTAAATAAAGACGTATATCCGTTGCCACCTGGTCGTTTCGCGAACGACCGGTATGTAATTTCTTGCCCACCTCACCAATACGATCCGTCAGGCGCGCCTCAATATTCATGTGCACGTCTTCCAGTTCGGTACTCCAGGCAAAGTTACCGCCGTCGATTTCCTGTTCGATTTCCCGCAAGCCATGAACGATGGATTCACACTCCTTGTCCTTAAGCACACCGACCTCGGCCAGCATTTCGGCATGGGCGATAGAGCCGGCAATATCGTATTTGTAGAGGCGACGATCAAAGCCCACCGAGGCGGTGAAGGCCTCGACAAAGGCGTCCGTAGGTTCGCCAAATCGTCCCGCCCAGGGTTTTTTCCCGGTCATTTCAGATACTCCTGTTGCATCGTGTGTCGGCCAATATTGCCCTTTTATAAATGGTTTCTATCCATTATTTCAGTGTTCTCGCCGCCTATCTGCAAGTGCATTCCGACTGTCGGCAATAATTTGTGGTCATCGACATCATGCATTATCTTGCTAGTCAGGGTATGAAGTTTATATCCTGATTTACCTGATTCGGAACTCTCCTTTGTGCACCCCCACCCCGAATCCCGGATCAGGTACCATGAACCCCCGCTTCGGCGGGGGTTTTTTATTGCCAATGGCATGGTGTTGCTGTTGTCGATTATGACGAAAAGCGAACACAAACGCACGCCCGGAGATAGACTGACAAAGGCTTAGCCGGGTTGCCAGCACCATTCCAGAAAATAATTACGCAGTGTATTATGATAACGCCAACGAATGTATCGGCTATTGCCGGATAACACATACCATCATGAGCAAAAAAGACGCCAAACCCACGCACCAGTTCTTTGCCGAAATTGGTTCCTTCGCCACCGCTATTCGCATCATCCTGATGGCGGAAATGGTTGCCGTAATTATCGCCCTGGGGCGCAGCTCTGTTCTGGACAAACAGGCCTGGAACGATCTCAACTTCTTCTCCGCCTACGCCCTGCTGGTGGCCTTTATGCTGATCATTTCACTCAGGCTACTGTCCCCGATCCTGCGCCGGGTGTCGATGGTCAGCGGCTCCATAGTCACCTATGTCCTGTTACTGGGCGTAGCACTGATCGGTGGCGAACTGATCATCTACATCCTCTATGATCTGCAATATATCCCGCAACGGTGGCCGGTGTGGCGCAATGAATTTCTTATTCGCAGCCTGGTCGTCAGCGCCATTGTCGGCATCCCGACGGTACGTATGATCTTGTTGCGGCAACGCGCATTGTACGATGCCAGGACCCAACAGGACGCACGACTGCAGGCCTTACAGTCCCGTATTCGACCACACTTTTTGTTTAACAGCCTCAACAGCGTGGCTGGCCTGACACGCAAGGAACCGGACAAGGCCGAAGCGGTATTGCACGATCTGGCCGATCTGTTTCGTGTGCTGTTGGCCGATGCACGCAAGCTGGTACCGATTTCGGCAGAACAGGAGATCTCCAGGCAATATCTGGAGATTGAAAAAATCCGGCTCGGTAAGCGATTAAAAATCAAATGGAACATCAGCAATATCCCGCGATCGGCACAAATACCCGCATTGACCTTGCAACCGCTGCTGGAAAATGCCATCTATCATGGTATTGAGCCGCGATTTGCCGGGGGCACTATTCGTATCGATATGTGGACGGAAGACAACTTACTTAATATTATGATCAGCAATCCCTTGCCGGACGTTGCCCACAAAAGACTCAGCAAGGGCAACCAGATAGCGCAGGACAACATACGCCAACGCCTCTCCACCCAGTACGGTAGTGCCGCCAGCATGCAGGCATTCGAGGATGGCGGACAATATCATGTAAAAGTAAAAATGCCGATCCAGGTCTGACTCTAACCATGACTGATTCAATCAAAGACAAGATAAAACACGTCAAGACCCAAACCGTTGATGTGCTGCGCAAGGCCAGCAACCGGGTACGAGATTACCTCAGGGTGGTAGACAAATACTCCGATCCGGATGGCGGCATCCTGCCTAATTTCTGCAACGACTGGGTGGTCTTCAATGTCATCGTTATTGCCGAAATGCTGGCCATCGTTATTGCCCTGGTCAGCAGCCGATCCTTTAACAACCCGATCCTGATTCTGTTGTACACCTCTATCCTGGTGCAATCGATCGCCCTGGTCAGCGCCGGCGCGCTCTGCCTGACACGAAAGTACCTGAATCGTTTGCCCAAGGCACGAGCCATGATCATGGCCTACCTGTTGCTACTTTGTATCACCTGGCTGGTGAGCGAACTGACCTATTGGCTGCTGATCTTCGTCAAGGCCGAGGCCTTTCATATTGATAGAGACAGTTTCCTGATCCAGAACCTGTTTGTCAGCGCCATTGTTATGGCCCTGACTTTGCGGTACTTCGTAGCCAAACACGAATTGAAGCTACGTACCACCTCGGAGGCAAAGGCAAAAATGCAGGCCCTGCAATCCAGAATGCGGCCGCATTTTCTATTCAACAGCATGAACATTATTGCCGGCCTGACCTACAGCTCACCGGAAAAGGCAGAGGCCGCACTGATTGATATCTCCGATCTGTTTCGCATGATGCTCAATGACAAGGAAAACCTGGTGCCGGTCAATAACGAAATCGCGATCGCCGAAAAATACCTGGCACTGGAAAAACTGCGTCTCGATAATCGCATTACTATTAAATGGGATATTGGCAAATTTCCACGCAAGGCCATCATGCCGGTACTGACACTGCAACCGTTGCTGGAAAACGCCATCAATTACGGCATTGAGACACAACCCCATGGTGGTACTATCACTATCAGGCTCTGGGAAGAAGCGGACAAGATCCATATACACATTACCAGCCCGATACCGCCAAAGAAAAACCAGGCCTATAGCGAATCATATAATGAGGCATTTGAGGTTATTCGTATGCGCTTCCAGAATCACTATGGCGAAGACGCTTATGTCGACAGCCAATTTACTGACACGGAAAATAATATTACAGTCGTACTACCCGTACGCGGAGGAAAACCATGAGGGTCCTGATTGTTGATGATGAAAAGCTGGCAAGAGACCGCTTGAGAGAACTGTTATATGATATCGGTGACTACACCGTCGTCGGTGAAGCCATGAACGGTAACGAGGCCGTGGAGAAAACCATGGAAATGAATCCGGATATCCTGCTCATGGACATTCGTATGCCGGGCATGGACGGACTGGAGGCCGCCATGCACCTTATGGGTTCGGAGAACCCGCCGTGCGTCATCTTTACCACCGCCTACGACCAACACGCGCTGGACGCCTTTGAAGTCAACGCCGTAGATTATCTGCTGAAACCAATTCGCAAAGACCGCCTCGCCAATGCCCTGGGCAAGGCACGCAAACTCACCCTGAAACAGCTGAGTGAAGTCAACCAGGCGCGTGAGGAAATGCCGGCACGAACGCATATCAGTGTACACATGCGTGGCAATATCCGGCTGGTACCGGTACAGGATATTATTTATTTTCTGGCGGACAGCAAATACATTGTCATCAAGACCGATAAAGAGGAACACCTGATTGAGGATTCCCTGATCAGTCTGGAAAAGGAATTTGATGAAATGTTTTTACGCATACATCGCAACGCCATTGTCGCTACCGGGTTCATAAAAGGGATCGAAAAAAGTCCCAGCGGCAGCTGGCAGGTGGTATTAAAAGATACAGAGAAGAAGCTGGATGTCAGTCGTCGCCATACGGCATCGGTGCGACGCTGGGCCCGGGGCTCCAGGACGGCCCAATAGGGCTATCCTTTCTTCGCGAGCGCCAGCTTGGCAATGGATTTGTCGATCAAATTGGTCAATTCCCCGGAATAGTAATCGGGTGAGGTATAGCCGTATAACTCGCTCAGTTCCTTGCCGTTGGCATTGTACAAACGAATCACCGGCGTAAAGAACACCCCCTGCGCGGATGCAAAGTCTTCATGGTCGGTTCTCTTGCCGTTAAAGTCCCTGAGGCTGGCGATGCCTTCGGTGCGAACCACGCGAAACAACACTTTGCCCTTGTAGGTCTTGCTGGCGTAAAGTGGTTGCAAATACAGGGTCTCCACTGTTTCGCAATACGGGCAATCCCGAGTGGCATAGAACACCAGAATGGGGATATTTTTCCTTTTCGCCACTTTGGCATCGCGGCTGAAATCACGGGCCTCGGGCAAGGCATCGGCATACAATAATGGCGCCACAAGGCTCATGGCCATACCCATGAGCAAAACACGAAAATAACCAACCCCTTTAAAACCAGACAGTCGCATAACCCCCCCGGCTTGAGTCACAATGCAATCTCAAGCAAAATGCTTTGTAACGTTGATTATAGCATTTGATAGCCAATAACCCGACCAGGCTCCTGCATACCATGGACACAATACGTATTGCTACCCGACAAAGCCCGCTGGCCTTATGGCAGGCGGAATTCGTCCGCGATCGCCTGCAACAAGCCCACCCCGGGCTGCATGTGGAGCTGGTCACCATGGTCACCAGGGGCGACAAGATACTCGACACCAGCCTGGCCAAGGTCGGTGGCAAGGGCCTCTTCATCAAGGAACTGGAACAGGCCTTGTACGATGGACGCGCCGATATCGCAGTGCATTCCACCAAGGATATGACGGTGGATGTTCCCGAGGGCTTGCACCTGAGCGCCATTTGCCAACGCGCCGATCCGCGTGATGCCTTTGTTTCCAACCGTTATAAAAAACTCGAAGACTTGCCGGATCAGGCGATTGTGGGTACATCGAGCCTGCGACGCGAGTGCCAGTTACGCGCCCGTTTCCCACAACTGCAGATTAAATCGCTGCGCGGCAACGTCAATACCCGGCTGGGCAAACTGGACCAGGATGAATACGATGCCATTATCCTGGCCGCTGCCGGGCTACAACGCCTTGGCTTTGAACAACGCATCCGCCGGGCACTGGAGCCGGAGCTATTGTTGCCAGCCGTCGGCCAGGGCGCCGTTTGTATTGAATCGCGCACCGACGATACCAGGGTCCATGAACTGCTGGCGCCATTGAACCACCATGAAACACGAATCTGCGTCATGGCCGAACGCGCCATGAACGCCAGACTCCAGGGCGGCTGCCAGGTCCCCATTGGCGGTCATGCCATTTTGCAAAACGATAAAATCTGGTTGCGTGGACTGGTGGGCGCTATCGACGGTCAGCAAATCATCCGCGCCGAAGGGGTGGGTGAAAAAGATCAGGGCACGGCACTGGGGGAACAAATCGCCGAGGCGTTGCTGACACAAGGCGCCAAGGCCATCCTGGACCAGGTCTATGGCCAGCAATGAACTCTCCGGAATCGGCGTGCTGGTAACGCGCCCGGTCGGTCAGTCCGATGCCTTATGTGCGCTGGTGGAACAACACGGCGGCCAGGCCTTACGCTTTCCTGTATTGGCCATCAAGGACATTGACGACACCACCACACTGGACGACATTCTCAATACCCTGGCAACCATGGACATGGCCATCTTTGTCAGTGTCAACGCCGTGGAGAAAGGCCTGCAACAGCTGGCGCGTCGCCGGCAGTCCCTGTCGGCAAAAACAACCGTGGCCTGCATAGGCCCCTCCAGCGCCGAGGCACTACGCCAGGCCGGCATCACGGTCCACTGCGTTCCGCCGCATCGCTTTGACAGCGAAGGTCTGCTGGCGATGGACATCATGCAACACGTGCAGGCCAAAAACATTATCATCTTCCGAGGTCAGGGGGGGCGCCCTACCCTGGGGGAGACATTAAGCCAACGGGGCGCTCAAGTAAGCTATGCCGAATGCTACTCGCGCGGCATGCCGGATATCGATGCCGGCCCGGTGATTAAAGCGTTAAAAAATAATGAGGTTCATATCGGCATGGTCTCCAGTGCCGAGGGTTTACACAATTTGATACAAATGATTGGCATCGATAAGCTGAAGGCCATTCCGGTGGTCGTCCCCAGCCAACGCGTTGCCGACGCAGTCAATAAAGCCGGTTTTCATTATGGCGCCATTGTCGCCGCCAATGCCGGTGACGGCGCCATGCTGGAGGCCATCCGGTTATGGCATCGGCAACAAAAAGCCCTATAATCACTCTATAATCTAAAGATAAAGCACACAAAGCACCCCTGGCTATTAACAATGACAAAAAATAGCGATAACGAACCGGCGACAGGCGAGGAACACCCCGCCGCCCCGAAACCACGTTCCGGATCACTGTCCGGTGGCCTGGCCCTGATCCTGGTGCTGATTACCATGGTGGCGACCAGCTATATCTGGTTCCGCGTGTTATATCAGGAGAAGGACCTGATCGATGGCGATGTCATGGGTCGACTGAGCCAGATTGATGAGCAAAGACAAGAGGACCTGAAGCGCTTTGATTCGCTGAAAAAGGCCACCGATGATTTAAAGGATCGCCAGGACGCGATCATCGGCAGCCTGGATAAAATCAACAAAACCCTGGGCCGCGATCGCTCCGACTGGATTATCGCCGAGGCTGGACAGCTGTTGCGCATCGCCAATCACCGCCTGCACCTGGCGCGCGATATTGATTCCGCGGTCATCGCCCTGAAGGCCGCCGATCGCCAGTTGCGCCTGCTGGCCAACCCACGCTACCTGCCGGTACGCAAGATCATCGCCAGGGAAATCGCATCGCTGCAATCCCTGGAACGTGCCGATATACCCGGCATTGCCCTGCGCCTGGGCAACATGGCCGAGAATGTCGACCGCTTACCGATTATTTACAAGCCGGAAACGGAAGACGGCACCGCTGGCGATGGCGATGGCAAAGCGCCGGCAACAGAAGCAAAAGACAAACCATCGGTATGGAAAAAGATCTGGCTCGACTTGATCGGGCTGGTGCAAATACGCGACAGCGGCATACCTTATAAAATCCTGTTGCCACCAAAGCAACAATACTTCCTGCGTGAGAACGTGCGCCTGATGTTGTACTCGGCACAACAGGCCTTGTTGCAAGGCAACACCGAGGTGTATCAGCAAAATCTGAAGGCGGCGCGCAAATGGATCAAGCTTTATTTTGATACCGACTCCAAGGTGGCCAGGGCCGCCCTGGACGAGCTCGACAGCTTGCTGGGCAAAAACATTGTCGAGAAACTGCCCAATGTTTCCGGCTCCCTGTCCGCCTTAAGGAAACTGCAGCGCCGGCACAGGATAAAATGAGAAATCTGATTTATATCCTGGCCCTGTTGTTGATCGCCATTACGGTGATTATGTTTGCCAATCAAGACCCGGGCTATGTATTGTTTGCCCGCGGTACCAGGACCATACATATGTCGCTGGTCTTCTTTATACCGGCCGTACTGATCGGCTTTGCACTGCTGTACTTTCTGATACGGTTAATCAGCGGGGCCATTGGTATTCCGCATGGGGTATCGCGCTGGCGCCAACTGCGTCAAACCGACAAGGCGCGCAAGTCCTTTACCCGTGGCCTGAGCCGACTGGCCGAGGGCGAATGGTCCGATGCCGAATCCGACATGCTGGCCCATGTGCGCCATAGCGAAACCCCGGTACTCAACTACCTCGGTGCCGCCTTTGCCGCCCAGGGCCGTAACCGTCTGGATAAGCGCGATGAATACCTGTCCAAGGCCTACGAACTCGCCGACGATGAAGAAAACACTGTCCATATGGTACAGGCCTTTCTGCAACACATGGCCCATCAACCGGAACAGGCGCTGGCGACACTGATGGAGCTGAAGAAAGAATTACCGAAAAGCCAGGCCGTGTTGAAACTACAGATGTTACAAAACGTGGCCATGCAGGACTGGACCACAGTGGCCGATTTATTGCCCGCACTGAAACGCAATAAAGTATTAACCGAAAAAGAAATGGAAGCGCTGGATGTCGAGACCCATAAACATCTATTGCAGCTGTCCTTGCCGGAAGGCTCGGAGGGTGTCCTGAAGAAAACATGGCAGTCGTTGCCCAAAAGCGCGAGAAAAAGCCCTGAGCTGATTGCGCTGTATGCCCGACAGCTGATTAAACAAAGCGCCATGCAGGAAGCCGAAACCATTGTCCGTGAGAATCTGGAGCAAGGCTGGGACGAGACCCTGGCCGAGGTCTATGGCCGTATCGTTACCGACAATCCGTCGACACAGTTTGAACATGCCGAACAATGGCTC
>CAJVXG010000046.1 GCA_913009215.1 uncultured Gammaproteobacteria bacterium
GCGGTATAGCCAACATTCTCCAGGTCATTGTGCTTGCCGCCGGCGCGTACACAACGTTGCGAGCTGGCTGCCCGTTTGTAGGGGCGCTTGTCGGCACCGAGAAAGACGTCCTTGAATTGCACCATACCGGCGTTGACAAACAGCAAGGTCGGATCGTTTTGTGGCACCAACGAGCTGCTTTCTACGACGGCATGATCATTGCGCTTGAAATAGTCCAGAAAGGCCTGTCGTATGTCGGCAATCTTTTTTGGGTCTTTACTCACAGTGTTCTGTACTCATTGCATGATCAATCTGTTCATGGGTAAAGCCCCGATAATGCAGAAAACGCGCCTGACGGGCGCGTTCCGGATAATCATTGGGTAATTCGGAGCCGTACTTCTTTATGCGCACCCTTTTCACTGCTTCATACCACTCCAGGGCATTAAAATCGAGCCATTGCCGGATAATCTCCGATGCAACACCTTTTCGCTCCAGTTCCAGCTGGATACGGACCGGCCCAAACCCCCGGTTGCTGCGATAGCGTCTATAGGCCCTGGTAAAACTGGAATCGGACTGCAACCCATCGGTCTGCAGCTGCAGCACTACCGACAAGGCAAGATCGTTCCGACAGCCCTTACGGGACAATTTTTGTTGTAGTTCGTAAGCACTATGCTCGCGCCTGGCCAACATGTTCATGGCCATTAACCGGGCCTGCCGGGGATCGATCTCGTCCTTGTTAGCGCCTTCTCCGATCAGGCCTCCGCCTCCTCCAGTGCTTCGGCCTTATCATCGACCGGTGCCGTATTTGCATGACTCAGAAATACAGCGCGCACCCTGGTCTCGATATCCTGCGCTATATCTGGGTTGTCTTTCAGGAACTGGCGGGCATTGTCACGGCCCTGGCCAATACGTTCTTTATTATAGCTGTACCAGGAGCCGGCCTTGTCGACGATTTCCTCGCTAACACCAAGGTCAATCAATTCACCAAGCTTGGATATACCTTCATCATAAAGGATGTCGAATTCACATTTCTTGAAAGGCGGCGCCACCTTGTTCTTCACCACCTTGACGCGGGTCTGGTTGCCAAGGATTTCGTCGCCTTTCTTGATGGCGCCAATACGGCGAATATCCAGACGCACCGATGAATAGAACTTCAGTGCATTACCGCCGGTCGTGGTTTCCGGGTTACCGAACATAACGCCAATTTTCATGCGGATCTGGTTAATAAAAATCACCAGTGTATTGGAGCGTTTGATATTAGCGGTCAATTTACGCAATGCCTGGGACATCAGGCGTGCCTGCAGGCCCATATGATGATCGCCCATATCGCCTTCGATTTCGGCCTTCGGTGTTAACGCCGCTACCGAATCTATCACGACAATGGCAACAGCTCCGGATCGTACCAGCATGTCGGTGATCTCCAGCGCCTGCTCACCGGTATCGGGTTGTGACACCAGCAGGTCATCCACGTTCACGCCCAGCTTGCGGGCATACAACGGGTCCAGTGCATGCTCGGCATCCACAAAAGCGGCCGTGCCGCCCAGTTTTTGCGCCTCTGCTATGACCTGCAGGGTGAGAGTCGTCTTACCGGAAGATTCCGGTCCGTATATTTCGGCAACACGACCACGTGGCAGACCACCAATGCCCAGCGCAATGTCGAGGCCTAATGATCCTGTCGGAATGACCTCTATGTTTTGCTGGATGTCGGTGTCACCAAGACGCATGACTGCGCCTTTACCAAACTGCTTTTCAATTTGCCCAAGCGCTGCCTTGAGTGCTTTGCTTTTGTCGTTGTCCATCGTTTTTGGCTCCCGGGAGTTAGAGTTTCAGCAACCTTGCTTATGATTCCTAAGTATTTACACAACACATTATTCCACAGACACTGAATACAGCCTAGCCCGCATTTCTCACCAGGATCCCGGGAGGTGGCGCAGGACTGGTGCGGCTGGACGCTGCTCTGGAAGCGAAAAGGTAGTTATGGCTACCTTTTCGGTGAAGAGCAAGTACAGGTGTGCCAGAACCAGCCAGAACCGGGATAGGCATGGTTGAAAACATGGTGTTTTTAGGTATCTGCAATTTATCTTTGTTTCTCAATTCCTTACCTTCATACACTGCCGCCTGATGAGAAGTGCGGGCTAGTCCTCAGTGAACAAAAATTGAGGCATGGAAACGATTACCGGATGAAGTCCAGCATCCCTTGTAACGCGGTCTGAACAGATTGTTGACGTACGGCCGAACGGTCACCGGAAAAAACCACGGTTTTACTGATCACGTCCCGACCGGTTCCGGCCCAGGCAAAACACACGGTTCCCACCGGCTTCTCGACAGTACCGCCGCCCGGCCCGGCAATCCCGGTAATAGCCAGGACATACTGCGCTTGACTATGTTGCAAGGCCCCTGCCGCCATGGCCAAGGCGGTTTTTTCACTAACGGCACCAAATTTCGCCAAAATATCGGTGGACACTCCCAACATCTCCCGCTTTGACCGATTGGTGTAAGTCACAAAGCCCCGGTCAAACCAGCGGGAACTGCCTGGAATCGTCGTTATACAGTAAGCAACGCCTCCGCCGGTACAGGACTCGGCAGTAGCAACAACCGCCTCCAAATCACGCAATTTATCGCCCAAACGCTGTGCCAGCGCCTCATTGTCTATTGTCATCATTCCTCAGGAAATATGCATTATTTGTTAATAAGCCGCCTTGATTTGAAATAAAAACCAGGTATTTAACAGAAGTAAAATACCAGGGCTATACAAAATAATATCATTTAAAAACATATAGTTACAAATATTTCCAGACTGAAGATACCTGAAAGAGTTGGTATTTCAAAGATATCCATCCCCTCTGGCACGAATCTTGGATTCTCTTTGTACAGAGTATGCATTTATTGCGACTAATCCTGTAAAGGCTCAGGGGGTGGATCATGAGAACCAGGAGTGACACCACGATAGCGGAATCGAGTTCTACCGGTATCACCATGAAACTGATCTTCAAAATGGCACTGTTAAGCGGTGCTATCCTGGCATTAATACTTTTGCAGCCCAACATGGCACAGGCCACCATCAGCGACCACGCTGCCAGCACGCAATATCATAACAACCTTTTATTAAAAAACGATATCAAGCAAAAAGGACTCTACAATAAATTCTATGCCCAAAGCATACAGTCCTACAGAACAGGTGAAACCGGAAAGGCCATCAATCTTTTAAAGATGCTGGCCAGGCTGGAACATGCCCCGTCACAGTACCTGCTTGGCACCATATACATGTTCGGTAAGGGTATTAAGAAAGACGAGATCCGTGCCGTATATTGGTACAAGAAAGCGGCGGGCCATGGACACATTAAGGCCAAATACAACCTCGGTATTGCCTATGCCAACGGTATAGGCGTGCTGGTAGACATGGATCAAGCCATCGATTGGTGGCAATCCGCCGCCAGTCAGGGCAACCACGATGCCCAATACAACCTCGGGCTCATTTACTCACAAGGCGTTGGTGTAAAACGCGATGCCAAGGAAGCGGTAGAGTGGTACCAGATGGCCGCCATCAACGGCGATCCGGCCGCGCAATACAATCTTGGCGTCATGTATGCCAAGGGCGATGGTGTAAAAAAAGATTATGTAAAAGCAGTACGATGGTGGCAACGCTCCGCCAAACAGGGTTTCAAGCAAGCCAAAAGCGTACTGCACATGCTCAGCACCAAACGTTAATTATCGCAGTGGCGTGAGCTGCCCCCGTTCCCGGTAATTCACATAATCCTGCAAAACCAGGTCGTGATCGAAGGCCAGGTTTCCCGGTAACTGTTTAATACCTGCCATCTTGATATCCCTGGCATCATCCTGCGCCCTGGGCGCACCAACAGATTCCGCGACATACACCAGAGTCACTGTGTGGCCTCGAACATCTCTTGCCGGATTGGAATAACATCCCAGCAATATCTTCAGTTCTACGTCCAGACTGGTTTCCTCTTTGGCCTCACGCACAGCGGCCTGTTCGACGGTCTCACCTACATCCACAAATCCTCCCGGAATGGCCCAACCAGGTGGCGGATTCTTTCTTTCAATCAAGAGTATAGGCCGCTCTTCCCGGTCGATCAGCTCAATAATAATATCGACTGCCAGTTGGGGTGTTACTGGTCTGTTCATAACTGTACTCGCTGTAGCCGTCGTATCTGTCTTCTTGCCTTCTTGTCCGGTTTTGTTTTCGGTCGCGCAATCACTGCTGCTGCCAGGCCTATTTTTTGTCGTAATTGTTCTCTTTGTACCTTGCTTTCCCCGGTTTCCTCATAAAGTTTGGCCGTTTCTTTTGCAGGGCGTCTTTGTTGACAAAGACCGGTAATGGTAATGGTGTAGTAAAATGCACCTCGCCGGATTTGTAGAACATCCCCCACTGCAATATTGCGCGCCGGTTTCACCACATGACCGGCAATACGAACCTTGCCACTTTTTACCGCGGCAATAGCCAATGTCCTGGTTTTAAAAAACCGGGCCGACCAAAGCCATTTGTCAATACGTTGGTTATTCATAATATTATATAGATACTAAAATTTATGGCTCCTCCACAGAAATCGTGGGCGACCAAACGTTTCTTTTAACGCAAAGGGTCGCTCTTGCGCATCCCTGCGCCCGCGACACTCGTACGTCCATGTACATCGCGCGGAAACACAAAGAAAAGAAAAAACCATAGGGCCGGCTTCCAGCCGTCCTTGAAATGAAGTATTTTTTGTTTTGGCGGTCTGAAAGACCGCCCTTGATATTTTCTTTGCGCCTTCGCGCCTTTGCGTCAAAAATTATTATATTCATTGCGACTTTACGTTTATGGTTTTTCCTGTTTCGCAATGACCCACAAATTATCCTGAAGAACTAAATCTTGTTATTCATGCCAGGCCAAGCCAATCTGTGAGATAAATCAGCGCCCATAGACAGGCCCAGGCATACAGCCCGGCCAATACATCATCCAGCATAATACCCAGCCCACCAGTAATACGCTTATCCATCTGTTTGATTGGAAAAGGTTTCCAGATATCAAACAACCGGAATAACAGGAATCCACTTAATAGCCAATACCAGGTAAACGGTATGGCAATCATGGTAATCAGGAAACCAACAATCTCATCCCAAACAATACCCGGGTGATCATGTGTATTCAGCGTCCGGGCGGTATAGCCACATAAACCAATGCCAACAATAAACATTGCAATAGTGACCGCTATATATATGGGAAGTGATTGGGTTTGAAGTAAATAATAGATAGGTATCGCAGCCAGTGTTCCGATGGTCCCGGGCGCGATTGCCGAAATTCCGGCACCAAAACCCAGAGACAAAAAATGAATCGGGTGGCGCCAGACAATAGCCATGGTGTCTCGATTAATAATTGCTTGCTTCATGGAAATGATCGTGGCCAAACTGACCTATCGAAATCACATTACCTTCTGTATCACAAACACGTAATCCTGGTTCGGTTTCTATGGTACCGATTCTTGTAAACAAACCGATTTTGTTTTTAACCAGCCCATCAAGTATAGCGATCCGGTTTAATGGAACCGTAAAACACAGCTCGTAGTCATCACCAGAAGTTATGGCCGATAATCGATTCGGAATCTTGTCCATGTATTTCCTGTATATCGCTGAAAGCGGGATGTCATCCTGTTGGACAGTGGCACCAACACGGCTTGCCTCAAGTACGTGATTCAAATCTGCAACCAAACCGTCCGATATATCGATACAACTGTTGGCTACGTCGCGCAAAGACTTGCCCTGCTTAACACAAGGGAGTGGCCGGTTTAATTTCTGCATGACCATGGCACGCTCCTCCTTGTCCAGCTGTATAACACCATCCAGGCATTGCAGGGCCAGGGCGGCATCGCCAAGTGTGCCGCTAACATAAATAGCATCTCCTGTTCTGGCGCCACTACGCAACAGGGCCTTGCCTTGCGGCACCAGACCGCATGCCTGTATGCCGACCACCAACGGACCCCTTACGGTATCACCGCCGATTAATGCGACATCGAACGATTCGGCAATCGCAAACAAGCCTTCAGAGAATTCCTGCAGCCAGCTTGTGTCGGCTGTGGGCATGCTTAACGTCAGTGTAAACCAGCAAGGGTCTGCGCCCATGGCGGCCAGATCGCTCAAATTAACGGCCAGGGCCTTGTAGGCAATGTCGGCGGCGCTGGTTTTACTAGGAAAATGGACATCCTCAACGAGCACATCCGTGGTTGTCACCAGTTGCAACCCTTCGGGGATACTGGTGATGGCGGCATCGTCACCGATGCCTAATACAACTTCCTGACGTAGATTTGTTTGGGCACGATCACCGAAATAGCGCTGAATTAATTCAAATTCTCCAGGCACAATCAATAATCAGGATTTGACTTCGCTGTTACGCAGCTCTTCTGCGGTTCGATCAAGTACCGCATTGATATATTTATAGCCGTCTTCGGCGCCGAATGTCTTGGCCAACTCCACGGCCTCGTTGATCACCACTTTGTAAGGCACCTCGGGATGGAATTCCAGCTCATAGGCGCCAATGCGCAATATGGCACGTTCTACCGGGTCCAGGTCATCAATGGTCCGATCCAGAAATGGAATAATATGGTCATCCAGTTCATGCAACCGAAGTGGAATTTCCCGAATCAGACTGTGAAAATATTCGAGATCGACATCATTAACATCATGATCGAGAATAAAATGATCTTCGATCTGATCGGGATCCTGTTCGGTTAATTGCCACTGATACAGTGCTTGCACAGCAGCCTGTCGGGCCTTGTGCCGATTCCCCTTTGCCATGCTAACCTCCCCGGCAAATGCCTAAGATCGAAGTTGTTTCATAAGGTTGGCCATCTCGATGGCGGCCATGGTCGCCTCAGCCCCTTTGTTGCCGGCCTTGGTGCCAGCCCGCTCGATAGCCTGCTCAATAGTATCTACCGTTAAGACACCAAAGCCAAGAGGAATATCAAACTGCTGACTTACCTGCGTTAACCCCCTGGAACACGCCCCCGCAACATACTCAAAATGCGGTGTACCACCACGAATCACGGCGCCCAGGGCAATAATGGCGTCATATTTCTTTTTTTCCGCCATGATCTTGGCGGCAAGGGGCATTTCATAGGCGCCGGGCACATAGACCACGTCAATGCTGGCAGCATCACCACCATGACGCACGATGCAATCCACCGAGCCTTGCAGCAACTGTTCGCCAATAAAACTGTTGAAACGGCCGATAACGATACCAAACCGAAGTCCACGGGCCTGCAGGTCCCCTTCTATTTTTCTATAATCACTCATTTTACTTGCTTCTTGTTATTAACAACGGACAACCTGGGATCAGGCCCTTCGATATATTCAGTAATATCCAGATCAAAACCGGACATACCGGGCGCCTTGACCGGATGGCCCATAACCCTCATATGTCTTACCCCCAGATCATGCAGGATCTGGCTACCAAGACCATAGGTACGCAACTCTTCACGTCTGCGGCTATGACCGGATGCCTCATCTCGTTGTTTTTTATTTATGGATTCCATATGCCGTAACAACTGGCCCGGGGATTCTTCATGGTGCAGGATCACCACGATACCCGCATCCTCACAGGCAATACGACCCAGCGCCGCTTGCAAGGTCCAGGATCCGGCACGATGAACGTCGGTGAACAAATCCAGCAGGCTGGACTGTACGTGGACACGCACCAGGATGGGCTTGTCCTGCTCCACGGTACCTTTCACCAAAGCCAGATGCATAGCATCGTTGACATCATCGTGATACACCACGACACGCAAGTCACCATAGCTCGTCGGCATTGTAGACTCGTGTACCCGCTGTACCGTGGATTCGTTCTCCAAACGATGACGAATGAGATCGGCAATAGTGCCAATCTTTAAATTATGCCGCCTGGCAAATTCCTTCAGCTCGGGCAATCGCGCCATGGTGCCATCTTCATTCATGATTTCACATATCACGCTGGATGGCTCCAGGCTGGCCAGACGTGCCAGATCGACACCGGCTTCCGTATGGCCGGCGCGCGCCAGCACCCCTCCCCGTTTTGCCTTGAGAGGAAAGATATGCCCCGGCATCACAATATCGGAGGGCCTGGCGTCTTTGGCTATAGCGGCCTGGATGGTCGTGGCACGATCTGCGGCGGATATACCGGTTGTCACACCCTCTGCCGCCTCGACAGAGATTGTGAAGTTGGTTGAGTTCCGGTATTGGCTGTCACTCACCATCAGGGGCAATTGCAGCTGGCGGCAGCGATCTTCGGTCAGGGTCAGGCAGATCAGGCCACGGCCATACTTGGCCATGAAATTCACATCATCGGCGCTGGTATGCTCCGCGGCAATAACGAGATCACCCTCGTTTTCGCGGTCCTCATCGTCCATTAACACGACCATGCGGCCCTGCTTCAGGTCCTCAATAATCTCTTGTATCGGGCTAATTGACATAGAACTCTCATTAAAATAATAATGTAACTTACTGTATTTAATGTATTATCATTTAATAATACAAACCTTGCTCTTGCAAACGCCGCTTATCTGACACTTTTATTTGCTTGTCCAGATTACTCTTAAATATTGCTTAACCTGAGCTATATTGAAAGGTGCACCGGCATTCCAGACCAATGGGCCGGTTTTTATACCTCTACAGGCAGCATAAGTCCATGGCATTACTGAGAAACTCAGACACCTACCAAAGTACCGTTGTTATCAGCGGACGCTTCCCAAAGTCTGACGACACCGCTAATGACGCTCCCGCTGCCAATCTTGCCCCCGGAACCCGTCTGGGCACCTACCTGATTATCGATAAACTGGGAGATGGCGGCATGGGTGAGGTCTACCGCGCCGAAGATACCGTTCTGCATCGCACCGTCGCCCTGAAAATACTGCCGCCGAAGTTGTGTCAAAGCCCCCATCATATGCAGCGCCTTCAAACCGAGGCCGAGGCACAGGCGCGGCTACAAAGCCCGAACATTACCACTTTGTATTCCATGCATGAATTTGATGCCGGCAAGGTCCTGGTCATGGAATACGTGGAAGGCCAAACGCTGGAACAACGCATCAAGGGCCAGGGGCCCCTCGGTCCCAAAGAAGCTGTTATCTTTTTTGGTCAGGCGCTGAACGGACTGCACCATTCCCATTCCAAAGGTATCATCCATCGGGATCTCAAGCCCAGCAACATATATATAACACGCGACAATCAAATCAAATTAATTGACTTTGGTGTCGCCAAAATCATTGATCCACGCAGCCATGCTGATTCTAACTCCATGGTAGGTACCTTGTTATACATGGCCCCGGAACAAATCAATGGCGGTAATACCGATGCACGCTCTGATGTCTACACCATGGGCATTAGTCTGTTTGAGGCCGTGACCGGAAGGCTGCCCTTTGAGCGCCGTACTGACTATGCCTTGATGCATGCCCATGTCCAGGAAAAACCGCCAACACCGAGACAATACGAACGCAATGTACCAAGGCCACTGGAATGGATCATATTGCGCGCCATTGAAAAAGATCCTAATCGCCGCTTTCAGAACGCCCAGGAGTTTCGCTACGCCCTGTTTCGTTCCGGGTTGCTGGAACGTCGTGGCGGAGAACTGCATTTCAGTAACGCCCAGCTCAAATCGGGTTCCAGTGGTCGCAAGAAGCGTTTCTGGATCGGCCTGGCTTTCGATGCGCTACTGATTGCTATTATCGCAGGCATTATCTATGGGTTGGGGTTGTATCCGTCCGATGGCGCCGATAAGCGAATAGACAAACCGACTATCAAAAAAACTACAAAATACAAGAAATATAAAACGAAGCGCGTGCGATCCTATTCAAAACGCAAACGTGCCTTGCGCGCACGGAAATCTATTAAACGAAGAAGTATTGGCAAAAAGAAAGTCAGTGCGATTAAGACCATAGCGCCAGCGAAAAAGAAAGCGATCAAAAAAACAAGCTGGTCAGACTATGACTGGGGCGATTAATGCGGACAGTTACACAGAATTATTTACAGGCTTTCGCCTTCTTGAATAATTCATCAATAACAACTCATAGCCAATGTCTTAGCTACTTGATATTTATCCCGGAAAAAAGAATTTCTTAATTGTTATCTTTTCTTGGGATAGCGTAAAAGTTTTTTGGCAATATATCTTCGCTGGTAACCAAAGTCTGGTCAAAT
>CAJVXG010000047.1 GCA_913009215.1 uncultured Gammaproteobacteria bacterium
TGGTCAAAGTCGGGGATCGGGTGAAAAAAGGCCATCCGGTGGCCCTGGTAGGCACCTCCGGCCGCTCCACCGGCCCCCATCTGCACTTTGAGGTCTTAAAGAGCCGCCGTCAGCTGGATCCGGGGAAATATTTGAATCAGTCGCGTAAGTAAAAGCTAGAAAAGACTATCTGTCGCTACGGTACTTCACGCACCACCGGTTTTCCTCCATAATCCCCCCTTTTTTACGGGCAGAATGAGTTTGCCCGTTAGCTTAGGTATACGATTATATGTTTGTAAAAGCCCTGACAAAAATCTTTGGTAGCCGTAACAGTCGTTTGATCAAGGCTATGAGCAAGGATGTGCAACAAATCAATGCGCTGGAAGACGGATTGGCGGCTCTATCGGATGCCGATCTACAGGCCAAAACCAGTGGATTCAAAGAGCGATTGAGTAAGGGCGAGACCGTAGACGATCTTTTGATTGAGGCCTTTGCTGTTGTCCGGGAGGCATCAAAACGTGTCCTTGAAATGCGTCATTTTGATGTCCAGCTCATGGGCGGCATGGTGTTGCATCAGGGTAAGATTTCCGAAATGCGTACCGGCGAGGGCAAGACCCTGGTGGCTACCTTACCGGCCTACCTGAATGCCCTGGCTGGCAAGGGTGTCCATATTGTCACCGTGAACGATTATCTGGCCACACGTGATTCCGAATGGATGGGCAAGATATTCCGCTTTCTGGGGCTGACCGTCGGTGTGGTGTTGACCGACCAGGCCACTGAAGAGAAACAAAATGCCTATCAATCCGATATTACCTACGGCACCAATAATGAATTTGGTTTTGATTATCTTCGCGACAATATGCGCTTCCATGCCGAAGAGAAATTACAACAGGATCTGCACTTCGCTATTGTCGACGAGGTTGACTCGATCCTGATTGATGAAGCCAGAACGCCATTAATTATTTCCGGTCCGGCAGAAGATTCCACCGAGCTCTATGTCAAAATCAACACCATTGTTCCCAAGCTGAGCAAGCAGGAAAGGAAAGAAGGTGAAAAGGAGGGGGAGGAAACAGGCCCGGGCGATTACAGTGTTGACGAAAAAACCAAGCAGGCCTATCTGACCGAAGCGGGACATGAGCGTGTTGAACAGTTGATGGTCGATGCCGGTTTGCTGGACCAGGACAGCAGTCTTTACGATGCCTCCAATCTGGCACTGTTGCACCACCTGAATGCCGCGTTGCGCGCACATGCGCTGTATCAAAGAGAAGTAGACTACATCGTTAAAGACGGCGAGGTTGTTATTATTGATGAGTTTACCGGCCGTATGATGCCGGGACGTCGCTGGTCCGAGGGTTTGCACCAGGCCATTGAGGCCAAGGAGAACGCCAACATCCAGAATGAAAGCCAGACTTTTGCATCCATTACCTTCCAGAATTACTTTCGCCTGTATGACAAGCTCTCAGGTATGACCGGTACGGCCGATACCGAGGCCAGTGAATTTCATCAAATATACACACTGGAAGTGCTGGTGGTGCCAACACATCGAGACATGGTGCGTGCCGACCATGCCGACAAGATTTACCGCACCCCGGAAGAAAAGCATATGGCCATTATCGAGGATATTGTCGATTGTCATAAACGCAAACAACCAGCCCTGGTGGGTACGATTTCCATTGAAAGCTCGGAGTTGCTGTCACAGATACTGAAGCAACACAATGTCCCTCATAATGTGCTGAATGCAAAACATCACGGCAGTGAAGCGCAGATTGTGGCCGAGGCGGGTCGGCCAGGGGCCGTCACCATTGCTACCAATATGGCAGGTCGTGGTACGGATATTGTCCTTGGCGGTAATCTGGAGGTTGAGCTTGCGGATGGCAAGCAGGATGAAGTCAGCCAGCAACGCATTCGTGAGGATTGGCAACAGCGTCATCAGCAGGTGGTTGAAGCAGGTGGTTTGCATGTCATTGGTACCGAGCGGCACGAATCCCGGCGTATCGATAACCAGTTGCGAGGGCGTTCCGGACGTCAGGGTGATCCGGGTTCGTCCCGGTTTTATCTATCGCTGGAGGACAACCTGATGCGCATCTTTGGTTCGGAACGTATTGCCGGGTTAATGCAAAAGCTGGGGATGGAGAAAGGCGAAGCCATTGAACACCCCTGGGTATCGAAGGCCATTGAGAATGCGCAACGCAAGGTCGAGGGTCATAACTTCGATATCCGCAAACAACTACTGGAGTACGATGATGTTGCCAATGAACAACGCAAGATTATCTACTCTGAACGCAATCGTTTGATGAACGTCGAAAATATCTCCGAGAATATGGTCAATATTCGCACCGAGGTGATAGCTGAATTCGTTAGCTACAGTATACCGCCGGACAGCCTTGAAGAGCAGTGGGATATTAAGGGATTGCAGGAGAACCTGGATCGGGAGTTTGGTCTGCAGGTTGATATTGAGGGCTGGATGCGTGACGAAGAGTTGCTGGACGGTCATCGGCTACTGGAAAAGATTAATGAGGCCTTTGCGGCCATGAACCAGCAGAAAATCGATGCCTATGGCAGTGAGGTTATGCAGGAAGCAGAAAAAAGCATTATGTTGCAAATACTGGATCGGGAATGGAAGGACCACCTGGCGGCTATGGACCATCTTCGACAAGGAATCGGCCTGCGTGGTTATGCCCAGAAGAACCCGAAAGAAGAGTATAAGCGCGAGGCATTCACATTATTTTCTGCTATGCTGCAAAATATCAAGGCCGAGGTGGTACGTATCCTGGCGCGAATCGAGATACACAGTGACGAAGATTTGGCAGCACTGGAAATGGAAAGCCAGGATATGCAGGATATGCAGTTTCTGCACCCGGACCTTGTCGATGAGCGGGCAGACGAATCGGACGTGGCCGTCGCCCAGCAACCTGTGGTTCGCAAGGAGCCTAAAGTGGGTCGAAATGAGCCTTGTCCATGCGGTTCAGGAAAGAAATACAAACGTTGCCATGGGAAATTGACTTGAGAATGACGGCAATCTATAGACTCATGGGAGCTTAAGGCTCCCGTTTTTATTTGTACTAGCAGAAACATGTCAGTAGGGCTGAAAGCATTGCCGCAGTTGTTAGCCGTTACCGGGGTTAGTCTGGGAACGGCGTCTGCTGGTATACGCCAGAAGAACAGGGATGATGTTACGATCATCAGTTGTCATCCCGGTACCGCCATCAGTGTGGTATTTACACAGAATCGTTTTTTAGCCGCGCCGGTACTGGTTGCTAAAAAACATCTTGGACAATCCAGCCCGAGGGCATTGATTATCAATTCCGGTAATGCCAATGCGGGCACCGGAGAGCAGGGCATAGAAGATGCACTCAGTTGCTGCGCAGAACTGGCGCAGCATCTCCAGTGTTCTGATTATGAAATATTGCCGTTTTCTACCGGCGTGATTGGCGAGCCATTACCGGTTGACCAGATCAGGAAGGCTATTCCGGAATGTATCTCAGACTTAAGTGAAGAGAACTGGCCGGCCGCAGCACGTAGTATTATGACGACGGACACGGTAGCAAAGGGTGTCTGCCAACAGCTCAATATCAATGGCGAAACGGTTACTATTACAGGCATTGCCAAGGGTGCCGGCATGATCCACCCGAATATGGCCACCTTACTTACCTTTATTGCTACCGATGCCACTATAGAAAAAACCGTTCTTGATGCCATGTTGGCCTACTGTGTCGGTCGCTCTTTTAACCGCATCACCGTCGATGGTGATACCTCAACGAACGATGCCTGTGTGCTGATGGCTACGGGCAGCAGGGCAGGTGCCAAAATTACGCAAACGGGCGACAAAAATGGAAAGGCTTTTATGTCGGTATTGCTGCAGGTATTCAAGGAACTGGCGCAGGCCATTATCAGGGATGCCGAAGGGGCAACGAAATTTATTACCATTGAGGTGGTTGATGGCCGGGATGAAGAGGACTGTTTGCAGGTTGCCAGGTCAGTAGCCCTGTCACCATTGGTGAAAACGGCTTTTTTTGCCTCCGATCCCAATTGGGGCAGAATATTGGCAGCCATTGGTTATGCACCGATTGCCGAACTGGATATCAGCAAGGTGTCGATTGCATTAAATGATGTCATGGTGCTGAAAGATGGCGCACTGGCATCCTCTTATACGGAAGAGCAGGGACAGGCCGTGATGCAGCATGAGGAAATTACTGTCAGAATATCCCTGGGTCAGGGGCAAAGCCAGGCGCGCATCTGGACCAGTGACCTGTCACACGATTATGTCAGTATCAATAGTGAGTACCGAAGCTAAAAACATTGTTGAGGTTGCGGTAGGTCTGTTTTTTGATACAGATGGCAAGGTGTTGGTAGCGCAGCGCCCGGAGCACGTTCATCAGGGTGGTAAATGGGAATTCCCCGGGGGCAAGGTTCACGCTGATGAACCGATCGAACAGGCGTTGCAGCGCGAACTTTTAGAAGAGCTTGGAGTCCAGACGAACAGCGCCTCTTTTTTAATGCGCTGCCAGCATGAATATTCGGACTGCAGTGTTGTTCTGCATGTATTCCGTATTACGGACTACGAAGGCAATGTTGTTGGTATGGAGAATCAACCTGTTGCATGGGTTTACCCTGCTGACCTCGCCAAGTATGAATTTCCCGATGCCGATCGGACCATACTGGATACATTATTACTTCCGGATATTTATGCCATTACACCATCAGACTATAAAACCGTGGATGAGTTGTGCCGTATGGTTAGCAATGCAATAGAGAGGGGAATTTCATTACTACAGTTTCGGAACCACTCCATTGATGATGCCACCTACATACAACAAGCCCGTGCTTTGTCAGATCTGTGTCATGGCAAGGGCGCCAGGCTAATTCTGAATCGCGAACCGTCCATGGTCGAGCAATGTGGTGCGCATGGTGTACATCTGGCTTCAAAGTACCTGAAGAGTTACACAAAGCGTCCATTGCCAGAGAATTATATAGTTGCAGCCTCATGCCATAATGAGCAGGAGTTAAAACTGGCCTCCAGCCTGGGGGCAAGTTTTGTCTTGATATCTCCGGTAAAAAAAACAGCCAGCCATCCACACACGGTGCCAATAGGCTGGGATGGGTTCAGGAGCCTTAAGTCAGGCAGTGGTTTACCTGCGTATGCCCTGGGGGGTATGAACCTCGAAGATTGTGCAGAAGCCAGGTGTAATGGGGCAGTTGGTGTAGCGATGATTAGGGGAGTATGGTGCGATCAGGATACCGATTTGGCCAGCTCATGATATTTCTGGTGTAGTATCCAGATGTCGTTTTCCAGACTTAAGATATCATTATTGTTCATAAGTATATCGTCGGCATGGGACAGCCTTTCTTTTTCATCAATTTGTGCATTAATGATTTTTTGAACATCCTCCAGACTGGTGTTGTCACGTTGCTGTATTCTGTTGATTTGTATATCAGGATTGGCCGTAATGACCAATATGCGATCTACCAAATCCTGCATGTTCGATTCGATTAACAAGGGTATAACGATCAGGCAATAATCGGCCTGTAGGGATGTCGTTTCTTTTTCAATAGCGGTTCGTACCCGGGGATGGATGATTTGCTCTAATGCAGTACGTTTATCCGGATTGTCAAAAACCAGATTACGCAGTATTCCACGGTCTATGTGACCGTTCTTATCAAGAATCACATGACCAAAGAGCTGTACGATTTCGGCGAATGCGGATTGGCTAACGGCCAATATCTGATGGGCGATGACATCGGCATCGATGACCGGCACCCCCAGCCCGGAAAAGATATTACTGGCTGTGGTTTTACCGCTGCCTATGCCTCCGGTTAAGCCAATTTTCAGCATGGGATTAACCGATGCGTAGTAACTGCAGGTAGCTGTTTGTTAGATATTGGCCCCATAATAAACCGATCAGTCCTGCGGAACAGAGAAAGGGACCGAAAGGAATGGGCACGGCCTTGTCACGACCAAAGACCAGCATGAGGGCAATGCCGGTTATGGCGCCTACCACCGATGCGGTCAGGATAATAAAAGGCAATTGTTCGTATCCCAGCCAGGCGCCAAGAGCCGCAAATAATTTGAAATCACCATATCCCATGCCCTCTTTCCCGGTAACCAGTTTGAAGCCCTGGAACACAAGCCAGAGAAACAAATAGCCGGCCAACGCGCCAATGACGGCAGACTGCAGACTGGTAAACGTGGAAAAAAGATTAAGAAAGAGGCCAACCCAGAGCAATGGCAAGGTGATGTTGTCCGGTAACAGTTGTGTATCGTAATCGATAAAAGTCAAAGCCATTAGTGTCCAGATCAGAATGAGCCCTGCCAGTGTTTGCCAGCTGACACCGAAATGCCAGGCAACCAATACACCAAGAAGTGCTGTCGTGAGTTCGATAACGGGGTAGCGCCAGGAAATCGGTTTTTTGCACGAAATACAGCGACCTTTGAGCAGAAGAAAGCTGAGGACAGGAATATTCTGTAATGCCGTTATCTGGTGATCGCAGTGTGGGCAGCGCGATCGCGGGGTTACCAGATTATACTTTTCGTGGCTTTCCTTTGCGGGGCTTTCGTTTAGATAGTTGTAGCATTCATCGCGCCATGATCTCTCCAGAATAATGGGAAGGCGATAAATTACCACATTCAGGAAACTTCCAATGAGCAGTCCGAACAGAAAGATCGAGATAAGAAAAAGAACAATATGCTCAGCGAAGTATTGCAGTAATTGCATACCAAATTCAGGTCTGGGTCTTGTATCGTTGAGTCAGGAAGCTTGTTCTTTAGCCGACGGTAGAGGCGATCTTGAAGATCGGTAGATACATGGCCACAACAATACCACCAACGACAATACCCAGAAAAACAATAATAAAGGGTTCAATCAGGCTGCTGAGACTGGCCACGGCATCATCGACTTCAGACTCGAAAAAGTCAGAGACTTTATTCAGCATGGCATCCAGTTCACCGGATTCTTCACCGATGGCGACCATCTGTACCACCATGTTCGGAAACAGATTCACGTTATTCATGGCAATCTGTAATTTGGTACCGGTACTCACTTCGGCTTTGATGGCCATGGTAGCGTTGTAATAAACCCGGTTGCCCGCGGCGCCGGCAACAGAGTCCAGCGCCTCAACCAGGGGGACGCCCGCGGTGAACATGGTGGCCAGGGTTCTGCAGAAACGGGCGATCGTGGCCTTGCGTATAATTACACCAATAATGGGTGCGCGTAATATGGCACGGTCAAGGGTATATTGCATTTTTTCCGATCGTTTGTAGGTATAGCTAAGCAGTGTCACCGTTGCAATGATTCCGCCAAGCATGGCCCACCAATAGTGCTGGAAGAACCTCGATATTTTCATCACTATCACGGTCGGTGTAGGCAGGTCGGCGCCAAAACCCTTAAACAGGCTTTCAAATTGTGGAATAACAAAGATCATCAGGATCGAGGTGATCAGGATGGCAACAGAAATTACCGCTGTGGGGTAAAACAGCGCCGCTTTGATTTTACCCTTGATAGCCTCTATTTTTTCTTTATAGTCTGCCACCTTTTGAAGAATATCATCGAGAATGCCCGCTTGCTCACCGGCGGCTACCAGGTTGGTATAAAGTGCATCAAACTGTATCGGGTGTTTGGCTAACGCTATATTCAGGCTGGTACCCGATTCAATATCGCCCTTGATGCTCATAATCAACTCGGCCATGCTGGGATTGTCATGCCCCTTGCCTACGATATCGAAGGCCTGGGCGATGGGCACACCGGCGTCCAGCATGGTCGCCAATTGTCTGGTAAAGATGGCGATATCCTTGGGTGTTATTTTTTTCTTTAAAACGAATAACGGCTTGGATTTTTTGCGCACCTTGGTCGGGTTAATACCCTGACGACGTAAACTGGCGTTAATGAAGGCGACATTGGAGCCTTCCATTTCGCCTTTCATTTTTTTACCTTTCCTGTCGACACCCTCCCAGTTGAAGGTATTCAGTTTTGGTTTTTTTACTGCTGCTTGTGCCATGATCGTATACTTTGATTATTATTGGTTGGTGACACGCTCTACTTCATCGAGGCTGGTAATGCCATCTTTCACTTTCTTTAATGCCGAGACACGTAAGTCAGAGACGCCTTCTTTCAGCATTTGTTTCTGAACGTCAAGCTCGTTGCCGTCTCGCATGATGATTTCGCCAATGGCTTCGGTGATCGGCATGACCTCATAGATACCAACGCGCCCCTTATATCCCTCGTTACAACTGCTGCAGCCAACAGGGCCATAAATAGTCAGGCTGTCCACGTCCCTTGGTTTAAAGCCCGCCTTGAGCAAGGCCTCTTTAGGTATCTTGACCGGTTGTTTGCAGGACTCACATAAACGACGGGCCAGCCGCTGTGCCACAATCAGGATCACTGCCGAGGCAATATTAAAAGGGGGGACCCCCATGTTGGCAAGACGGGTGAGAGTAGCCGGGGCGCTGTTGGTGTGCAGGGTTGACAGTACCATATGACCGGTTTGGGCTGCCTTGATGGCGATCTCGGCGGTTTCGAGGTCACGAATCTCACCAACCAGAATCACGTCCGGATCCTGACGCAGAAAGGCACGTAGCGCCTTTGCAAATACCAGTCCCGTCTTTTCATTAATATTGACCTGGTTGATACCAGACAGGTTGATTTCTACCGGGTCTTCTGCGGTGGATATATTTCTGTCCGGGGTATTCAGAATATTAACGGCGGTATACAGAGAAACCGTTTTACCGCTACCGGTGGGCCCGGTAACGAGCACCATGCCGTAGGGGCGATGTACCGCATCAAGAAATAATTTCTTCTGGTCTGGTTCAAAGCCCAGTTTTTCGACACCCAGTGTGGCCGAAGCAGGATCCAGAATACGCATCACGACTTTCTCGCCAAACAGGGTGGGCAGGGTGCTGACACGAAAATCGATGGCGCGGTTACGGGATATACGCATTTTCATACGCCCATCCTGAGGTACCCGCCTTTCAGCAATGTCCAGCCGGGACAGGATCTTGATGCGGGCGGCGATTCGTCCAGCCAGCGCTATGGGTGGGGACGCTACTTCAGACAGTATACCGTCCTGACGGTAACGCACCCGGTAGGCTTTCTCATAGGGCTCAATATGGATGTCGGAGGCGCCACGATTAATGGCATCCACCAGTATCTTGTTGACGAATTTTACAATCGGGGTGTCGTTAATAGCATCTTCATCAACCCCGCTGCCAACTGGATCCTCATCGTCGGCCATGACGTCAAGGCTTTCCAGGCCATCGTCCCCTTCAAGATTTGCAAAGGTGGTATCGTTGGCCTCCAGTGTTTTCTCTATGGCAATAGCCAGCTTTTCTTCTTCCACCAGGATGGGTTCGGCGCCAAGGCCTGAGTGAAACTTGATTTCATCCAGTGCCTGCATATTTGTGGGATCGGAGATGGCAACATAAATACGGGTTCCGCGTTTATAGAGCGGAAGCACGTGATGTCGCTGAATAATTTTTTCGCTAACCAGCTTGGCGGGTACTATTTCCAGATCCAGGGAACTGATATCGAAGAGTGGAATACCGAATTCCTGCGATGCCGCCTTGGCGATGGTGGCGCTATCCAGTTTCTTGCTGGAGACCAGTTGGGCGACAAAGGGTACCTTGTTAGTCTGTGCCGTGGCGCTGATTTTTTCCGCGTCAGCCGGTGTCAGCAGCTTGTCGCGAACCAGACGTAATGCCAGGCCACTGAGTTGTGATGCAGTATTAGGTGTTGCCATATCAGTTATTTATTCAGACGATTGAGAATCTTAAGTATAGACGTTCGTTTTATTGCGTATATCTCTGATTTTGCAATAGGAAATAGGCGCATATCCTACATAGATATTAGTAGAGATGAGCAATGAAGCCAAATATTTTGATGACTAAAAATGGCCTTCTATCGAGTTTTTTGAACATTCGGAGATTTATCTGTGATAGTCGAATTATGGCA
>CAJVXG010000048.1 GCA_913009215.1 uncultured Gammaproteobacteria bacterium
GCCTCCTCGCTCTTATCTTCCGTCTGCGCCGATACCAGTCGGTCCGTTTCAATCATGGCCCTATCCTGTCATGGCCTGCAGGGCCTGTCGAATAATATCTTCGGAACTCTTGCCCGAGGTCGAGATATTGCGAATCGCACGGTTGGCTTCGTTGGGCTTGTAACCCAGAGACACCAATGCGCTAACGGCCTCACTAACGGCATCGGGGACAAAACCATCGTCACCCCGGGCTACCGATGTGTCGGGTGCCGATTGCAGATCAATTTTGTCTCGCAGCTCCACGATCAGGCGCTCGGCGGTCTTGCGGCCGATACCGGGGACCTGGGTGATGCGGCTGATATTCTCTTCGGCAATACAATGGATGAATTCCGATTCAGACAAGCCGGACAACAAGGCCAGCGCCACCCGCGGGCCGATACCACTGACCTTGAGCAAGATGCGAAACAGCGTCCGTACGGATTCACTGCTGAAACCATATAACAGGTGGGCGTCGTCCCGCACCACCAAATGAGTAAACAATGTGACCTTGTTACCGACGTCCGGCAGGTTGTAAAAAGTCGTCATCGGGGCCGAAATCTCGTAGGCAATCCCACCGGTATCAACCAGTAGCATGGGTGGCTCTTTTTGCAGCAAGGTGCCCTGAATGCGGCCAATCATCGTACCACGCGCATCCTGGGTATGGACAAACCCCGGTCCAGTGCATGCAGACCCACCGTCCGGTGCGCATGACATATGGCACAAGCCAGGGCGTCAGCGGCGTCGGCCTGCGGTTTACCGGACAAGGCCAGCAGCTCCTTCACCATATGTTGCACCTGCGCCTTTTGGGCATTGCCCTTGCCGACCACGGCCTTCTTGATTTGCAGTGCGGTGTACTCATGGACGCTGAGTTGTTGATTGGTGCTGGCACAGATGGCGGCACCACGGGCATGGCCCAGCTTCAACGCCGAATCGGCATTACGGGCCAGGAACACCTTTTCAATGGCCAGGACATCCGCTCGGGAGTCGGTAATAATCTCGGTGATATTTTCATAAATGATTTGCAAACGTTCCGCGAGATCGCCCTTGATCTTGATACAGCCACTGGTAACATAATTTAACTTGCCATTGCGTAATATCTGCACCACACCAAATCCGGTGACACGAAATCCGGGGTCAATACCTAATATACGCATAGTTCGTTTCTGACTCCTGGGTTCAACACATTAGCCGGCCTGTTGCTGTAATACCTCATCAGGGAAATCGGCATTGGAATACACGTTCTGCACGTCGTCCAGATCTTCCAGGGCGTCCAACAGCTTGAGCATGGTTTCGGCATCATCGGGCGACAACGTCACCTGGGTACTGGCACGCTGGCTGATCTCGGCCATTTCCGGTTTCAGATCGGCGGCTGCCATGGCATCGCGCACGGCGGCAAATTGCTCGGTCGTGGTAATCACCTCAATGCTGCCATCCTCATCGGTAATGACATCATCGGCACCGGCCTCCAGGGCAGCGTCCATAATAGCCTCTTCGTTGCTGCCATCGGCATAGGTCAACACACCCAGCTTGCTGAACAGGTAGGCCACGGAACCATCGGTACCGAGATTACCGCCCATTTTGGTGAAGGCATGGCGCACCTCGGACACGGTGCGATTGCGATTGTCGGTAGTGCAATCCACCAGCACGGCGACGCCGCCGGGGCCGTAGCCCTCGTATCGAATTTCCTCGTAATTAACCCCCTCGGTATCGCCGGTGCCGCGCTTGATGGCCTTTTCGATTTTGTCCTTGGGCATATTGTTGGCCAGGCCCTTGTCGATGGCGGTGCGCAATCTGGGATTGGCGCCGGGATCGGCGCCGCCAATGCGAGAGGCAATGGTGATTTCACGTATGCATTTAGTGAAGATCTTGGCCCGCTTGGCATCCTGAGCGCCCTTGCGGAAACGGATATTGGCCCATTTACTGTGTCCGGCCATCTGACTCCCCGTTCACTCTGCTGATTGTCATGTTTTGTTGCCACATAAGCACGTCAGGCGATTTCTTGTGCGCCAGTGTAACACCTGGCCCACCCGCAACCCAAGCCATAGCCTGGTCGGGAATACCCGACAATACCGGTAACAACGGCACCGATAGTGTGGTGTCATCAATAATCAGGGGATCAGGACGCTGACTGGTCCTTGTCTATGGGCTTACGCAGCCGGATATTCAATTCGCGTAACTGCTTGTCGTCAACGATATCGGGCGCCCCAGTCAACAAGCAGGAGGCCTTTTGTGTTTTCGGAAAGGCAATGACATCACGAATGGAGTCCATACCGGTAATCTGCGACACAATACGATCCACCCCGAAGGCAATACCGCCATGGGGGGGGGCGCCGTACTTCAGGGACTCCAGCAGGAATCCAAATTTCTCGTCCGCTTCGGCCGGTTCGATACCCAGTACTTCAAACACACGCTGCTGAACATTCTGTTTATGAATACGGATTGAACCGCCGCCAATCTCGGAACCATTGAGAATCATGTCGTAGGCACGTGAATAAGTATTGGCCGGATCCTTGTCCAGTAATTCCACATCGGATTCTTTGGGCGCCGTAAACGGATGATGCAGCGCATGCCAGGTCTTGCTGTCGGCATCGTAGGCAAACATCGGGAAATCAACTACCCACAATGGCTGCCAACCGTCTTTTAACAGACCGCGATCACGCGCCACCAGATCACGCAGGGCCGATAACGAATCGTTCACCACATCGGCCGAGGCGGCGCCAAAGAAAATCAGATCGCCGTCTTCGGCCGCGCTACGTTGTAATATGGTGTCAACAACATCGTCCGGTAGAAATTTCAGGATCGGCGATTGCAAACCATCGCGCCCCTTGCCGACTTCGTTGACCTTAATATAGGCCAGACCCCTGGCGCCGTATTTACCCACAAAACCAGTGTAATCGTCTATTTCCTTACGCGTTAACGCCCCACCCCGGGGTATGCGTAATGCCGCTACGCGGCCGTCACTGGCCTGTGCCGGTTGCGAGAATACCTTGAATTCCACGTTTTGCATGACATCGCTGAGCTCAACCAGTTCCAGCGGGTTGCGCAGGTCTGGTCGGTCGGTACCAAACCGGCTCATGGCCTCGTCGTATCGCATTTGCGGGAAAGGGTCGGGCAGGACTACATCCAGCACTTCTTTAAACAGGGCGCGGATCATGTTTTCCATAATGGTCATAATATCCGCCTCCTCAAGGAAAGCGGTTTCGATATCAAGCTGGGTAAACTCCGGCTGGCGATCGGCACGCAGGTCCTCATCACGAAAACATCGGGCAATCTGGAAATAACGTTCAAAACCGGCGACCATCAACAGCTGCTTGAACAACTGCGGGGACTGCGGCAAAGCAAAAAACTGTCCGGGATAGGTACGGCTGGGCACCAGGTAATCGCGTGCGCCTTCCGGTGTCGAACGTGTCAATATCGGTGTTTCAATCTCGATAAAACCGGCATCTTCAAGAAAACGACGCAAGGTCTTGACGACCGTATGGCGTGTTCGGATATTACGGTGCATCACATCGCGCCGTAAATCGAGGTAACGATATTTCAGCCGCAGCCCTTCATTGACACCGTCTTCATCCAGCTGGAAGGGCAGCGCATCCGATTTATTAAGCACTTCCAGTGTTTGACCAAGCACCTCGACCATGCCTGTGGCCAAAGCCGGATTGACCGTATCCTTGGGGCGATGCCGCACCTTGCCCTGGATACGCAGTACATACTCGCTTCGTATTTGTTCGGCCAATGCAAATGCCTCGGCCTCATCGGGATCGACCACGACCTGAACAATGCCTTCACGATCACGCAGGTCAATAAAAATGACACCGCCATGGTCCCGGCGTGTATCGACCCAACCACAAAGCGTCACTTCCTGGTCGATCAGAGATTCATTTACATGTCCGCAGAAATGTGAGCGCATAACAAATTATTCCAGCTATAAAATATATTCAGTTATTTCTTTAACACTTCGGCTTTTCTCTTCGGCACCACCACACCGGCCGAAATAATCATCTTCAGGCCATCATCAACATTGATATTCAGATCCATAACGTCTTCTTCCGGTAGCATCAGGAAAAACCCGGAGGTGGGATTCGGAGTCGTTGGTACAAACACATTGATCATTTTCTTGCCGGTCATATCGCTAACACTGGTTATCGAGTCACCGGTCAGGAATGCCAAAGTCCAGATACCCTTTCTTGGATATTCAATCACAACCACCTTGCGGAAGGACTTGCCGGTACCAGAGAACATGGTCTCCATGACCTGTTTGACACCATAATATATAGAGCGCACCAGCGGGATGCGATTTAATATTTTTTCACCTAGCTGCACCAACTTGCGACCAAAGAAATTGGCCACAATGACCCCGGTAAGCAGCACCACAAAGAGTACCAGCACCAGACCCAGACCGGGTATCCTGAAACCCATTAATTGTTCGGGACGGTAGGCCTCCGGGATCCACAGCAGGCTCTTGTCCATCAACTCCACCAGGAACTTGATAATCAACACAGTAACGCCCAACGGTACCCAGACCAGCAAACCGGCGACGATGTATTTACGTAAAGTGACCATTGATGTTGTGCCTGGCTTTGTCTTTATTTTTTATCCGATTTTTTTGCGTCGGATTTCTTGTCTTTGGATTCGCTCTTCTTTTTACCGCTGTTCTTGAAGTCGGTTTCGTACCAGCCCGACCCCTTGAGCTGGAATCCGGCCGCCGACACCAGTTTCTTTAGTTGCACTGCGCCACACTCCGGACACTCCCTGAGTGGTTCATCGGATAACTTCTGTATGGTCTCAAACGTGTGACCACAGGCCTCACACCGATACTCATAAATGGGCATGAATACAAATCTCCAGAAACGCGCGCGCCCCAACCCGGGGCATGTCAGATGATGCGGAAAAACGGGCGCAATTATAGCCTTACGGCCACATGAACGCATTCTTTTCAGTCATTTTCAGCCTTTTTTTCTGCTGCGTCCAGGGCCTGCCCACCGGGGCCCTGTCCCATTTGCCGCATCAGGCTAATGGCCATCCACGCCAGCAACAGCACGCCCAGCCCCAATACCCCCCAGAGCAGCCATTTTTTCCAGGCCACGGTCTCGGCCCAGGCCGGTTTCAGTGCCATGGGTCCGGCCAGTTCTACAGGACTGCCGATAGTGGCCTGTTTCATCCCAAGCTTGTCTTTTCCGGAGAATTGATTAATCAATCGATCCACCTGGAAGTCCGCACCCTGGACATGCGGGCGCACGCTGCCGTAGGCCAGGCGAAACGGCGCTTCACCGCGGGCAATAAAAACCAGTTGTTGCGGCAACCAGCCCGCCCGCAACTGTGGCATGCCCTGGCCCAGACCACCTTCTTTTTGCTCCACCTTCAGCTTCCAGTATCGATGTGTCGACGGCCGTACCTGGAACCGGGGATTCTTTAAGGCATTGCCGTTAATCTGTAAATCGTACAATAGCCCCCCGGTCCGTAACTGCCATTCATCGGTAACACGACTGCGGGAATACAGGCTGGCACTGACCAGGGTATTGCGTTGTGCCAAACGCAGCTCCAGGCGATCGACCGGCATACCGCCCTTGAGATCAAAGAAATATTCGCCCGGCTTTTCGACCTCAACCGTTGCCGTAGCGTTGTGCCATTGTCGTGACCGGTCTACAACCTTGTCGGCCAATTCGGCCTTGATGGAAATCAGCTTCAATGGCGTCTGCTTGCCGGGCCAGGACAAGCGCAGAAAATTGGTTTTCAGATGACCCAGCTCGATCGTACGTCGCTCCAGGCGATGACCACCGTATTGCAGGTAAGCGACCGGTGCATTGTAGGTTACGGTCGACCACCGACGCAGATCGTCGCTGCGCTCGACACGCACCCGGCCGACAAAATCCCCGGCCTTGTTGTCCCAGTTCAGGTTCAGAACCTTCATTGGTTGTTTGATCCCGCTGGTATCCAGCAAATAACCGATAAGCCTGCGCCCACCTTCCTTTGTATTGCTATCGACATTGACAACCGTCTCGCCACGCCTTTGACGGACCTTGATCGACAGCTGGTCCAGATTCTGGTTCGGCTTGCCGTACAAAGGGTAGATTTGCACCTCTACCGGGGCCAGCGACTTGACGTCACGCAGTAGCGGTTGTCGCACGGCATGCGGCACCACCTCATCTTTGCTGTTAAACACACGCATATCGCCAAGATCAGGGCGCACCACCGTTTGGTAAATAAACTTCGGTAGCGACAGCTGGTGCAGTGCGGCCTGATTGTTAATACGCAAAGGGGCGGCATAGGCAAAATCCTGCGGCACCGGTGTTTTGGTTTTCTCCCTGGCGGCCCAGGCCCCCGGCATCAGGACCAGGAATATTACAATTATTTTTAAATATTTTTGATACATTACTGCTTAACCTCCTTGGTTGTGCTCTTTGGTGGTAGCGGCGTGAAATAACCGATAACCAGTAACAGAATACCGACTGCAATAAAAGATACGATACGGGCAATGGTCCCGGAGTTGGACAAATCGATAACAAACAGCTTCAACACCACAGCCACCAGCAGGCCGGCGCCAACAAACCAGCTAATTCGTAAACGTTTCCGATTGGCAACAATCATGGTCCCCAATGCCAGCAAGGACCAGAAAATTGACAAGGCGGTTTGTACGGTCACGGACTCAAACATGGCATTGTAGGACAAATCAATTCCTCCCCAATAATGGAAGGTCCGGATCAGCACGGCGTTTAACCAGACAAATACCAACCAGGCAATACCGCCATAGATCAGTTTTACAACATCCCCCCTGATACCGCGTTCATCGGTTACATTCAGAGCAAAACCCCACTTCAGCAAGGCGACGAAAACAAAGGCCTGGGCCAGATCCAGCGGGTTCAGGAAAGGCACGTATGGTAATGGCCATGGATTACCATTGGCCGTGAGGTTGATAACAAATGACCATACCCACAGGGCAATACCGATCGGCAACAGGCCACTGACTAAATAAGTCTGTCGGTGTACGGCCAGCGGCCATTTAAAGATACTGCGACTCATGCTGACATACATCAGCACGGCAACCGGCAGCAACATCCAGGCGATCTGCGGCCAGGTACCGGCGCCCTGGACCGCCTTATTAACCCACCAGGACAACTCCCAGGCCGCCAGGAAGGTCAGCAGCCACAAGCTCGCGGCATGTTGTGCCTTGATAATAAATGGCGCCGGCAGCTTGTCATTGCGATACAGTATGAAATATTGTGCTGCAAACGCCAGCGGCCATGCCAGGTAGCCCAGATACATACCGGGATGGGAATACAGAGACAGTGTAAGCAAACGCAAACCTATAAACGGCAGCAGCAGCGCATGCAGAACCATGAACACCAACAGCGACATGGCCGCATAGCGCAACATGGACCACTGCCACCGCCTACCCACAAACTCAAACAACAAGGCACTGCCGGTAAAGAAAAATAAACTGGTACTGAGTTCGTAATGGTTGGTAACAAACTTCTGAATATCGCTCATGCCGCCAAAAATCCACCACAGAGCGGACCAGATAAACAGGATGATGGCAATGGCATACCAGGCACTATTAGTTTTTTCCTTACGACTGCTCAGGTAAGCGATACCAAATCCAGCCAAGCTGATAATCAGGCAACCCAGATAGACTCCATTCAATACCGGCCAACTGTTTTCCGCATAACTCATCTTCTGCAGAAAGGAAGCACCGGCGCCAAATTGCAAGACAATGGCGAATATGCGCGGCAACAATCGTTGCTGGCGCAGGCCGATCCAGAAAATGGCCAGACCTTCCAGTGCCCAGAACGCCGCGGTAACCCGGGCATCCAGTTCCAGGGGTATTGCCAGGGTGCCAAAAACCACGCCGATAGCGAGTAGGGATTCCACCATGCCGCGCAGATAGTCCTTGCGTTGCATAAACAGGAACCACGCCAGGCCCAGATAAAACAGACTCGCAGTCATGGCAGAAATTGATAAACCATGGGCATAAGGCTGCACCAATACGGCCTGCATACCGGCCGCGATCAAGGGTGTACCAAACACCAAAGTACCATCAACAAGTCCCTTTAGTTTCGATTGTTGGCGCACGGCATACAACACGGCAATGGCGACATAGAAAAGAAAGAAAGCAACCAGAAATGGCTCGACAGACGAAAATAATTCGGGTTTGTAGCGGCTCACCCCCCAGAACAGACCGACGCCAAAGGTAAAAAAGAATCCAATCAGGTTCAGGAAACGCCAGGATCGGAACCAGGCGACACCGAAGATGCCGGCATTCAACAACAGGTAGAAGCTGAATAACACCACATAGTTACCGCTGCCCGTTGAGGCCAGGATCGGCGCCAGAAAACCACCGACAGAGCCCATAATCGCCAGGGTCCGTGAATTCTGGATAATGGCCAGCAATGTCGCAAACAGGACGATGAATACCAAAAACACAAAGGTCACGTTCGGGTCGAACATTTTGTACAGTTTCAGCGCGGCAAACACGGTAACGTAGAGGATACCGATACCGCCGCCTTGCATGATCAGGGCATAACCCTCCCGCCTGGATCGCAGGCGCCAACCAATCACCAGAATAACAATACCCGCCAGTGCCGCACTGATAATGCGCATCTCCGGTGAGAACATATCCTGCTCAATGGCGTACTTGAGGAAAAAGGCAACACCAAAGAACAGGATAATGACGCCAATAGTGACCACCGTATTGACGCCCATGAACATGTGCCTGACAAAGTTCCAGAACGGAGAGGGTTCGGTCGGTTTTGCTGCGGGCCCCGGCTTGGCCTGCGGCTTCGGTGATTGCGATGCCGGCGTTGCCTTGGGCGTGACTTGCGCCGGCCTCGAAGCGGGCACTTCGGCAGCGGCCCGGACCCCGGGTTCGGGCTCGGTGCTAATCACTGGTTTCGCTTCCGTTTTTAGCGCCGCCTGGTCAGCTTGTCCCAGCAGCCTCGCCTCCAGCTTCTTCAGGCGCCTGCGGACGCGCGCCAGCTCCATAAACAGGACGCTGACGGCGGCGCCAAACACCATCCCCACCATTATCTTGTGCCACTCATCAAAAATAGCCGCACCCGCAATGATGGAAAAAGAAACAACGACTATATAGACCAATACAAACATAAAACCTCCTGACGGATGCCGCCTTCCTGGCGGCATTCCTGTTTCAATGGTTCTGTCTAAAATACACGGCGACTATGAAAAACGGTTGTTGCAAAGCGACTCCCCTTGACCTGCAAATGTCTCTTCAAAACGAAATCAAATAACAGCGGATTATACCGACGTATACTGGACAACACCCCCGCCTTCTGTTTGCTGATGTATCCGCGTTTTACCAGTAGCGTTAATGAGAACAATGGCATCACTCCCGGCAACGGGTAATCTGAGCCATTAATTAATTGATGATGCAAATCCTTAGCCATGATCAACCGATCCAACGCATCACCAACGCGATTAAACTGGGTCAAGGCAGAAATCTCACCAAACAATTGTCCCTCGTATCGCGATTCACGCAGCATGCGCATAAACAAATCAAAATTACCCACTTGTGGACCATCCTTGCCTTTATCCAGATCGACATTGCTTCCCAACGACGCGCTATGGGCCACAATGACCTTGACCCCATGCTCTAACGGTTTGCGCAGGCGCAAGGGGTTGCCCAGTGACTGCGCATCACTACCGTGCACCGCCAGTTCATCACCGCCATGGGTCAACAAGGGGATCTTCAATCTCGCCATGGTTTCGTAAAACGGATCACAAAGTGGCGATGCCGGATCTATACCCATAGCCGGTGGCAACCATTTCACGGCACGGGCACCCCGTTTCGCGGCTTGTTTTAGCGCCTGAATCGCGTCTTTAC
>CAJVXG010000049.1 GCA_913009215.1 uncultured Gammaproteobacteria bacterium
GTTTGATAACTTTACAAACAATTTTTTTAATTTCCTGTTTATATTGGAATGAGGCCTAATCTACAGTTAGATTGGGCCTCATTCCAAAGCTTCAAAAAACATATAACTAAGCGAGAGATTTTTTCTGCTAGCTCACTGCTCCTGTGCATCCATGCACTCGCAGTATAAGGCCATCCCTGGCCAAAAGGCGGAGAGGTATTTTGAGCGCGGAGCGTACACGCAGTACGTGAGCACTCAAAATATCCTCGACAACACCGCTAGCGGGGAAAATATCCGCTTAGGCGATGTGCTGGACAAACCGCATCATATTGCAAGTATAACCATACTCATTGTCATACCAGGAAACGACTTTAACGAAAGTACCATCCAGCGCAATACCGGCTCCAGCATCAAAAATAGATGAGTAGCCAACACCCCGGAAGTCGGTAGAAACCACTTTCTCGTCGGTGTAAGCCAGAGTCTTGCTCATGTCGCCAGACTCGGAAGCGGCCTTCATGGCTTTACAAATGTCATCGTATGAAGCTTCCTTGTTCAGCTCAACCGTCAGATCAACCACAGACACGTCAGAAACCGGTATACGAAAAGCCATACCCGTCAGCTTGCCATTCAGCTCAGGCAGCACCACACCAACGGCCTTGGCGGCACCGGTTGAAGATGGAATAATGTTTTCCAGAATACCGCGACCACCGCGCCAGTCCTTTTGCGAAGGGCCATCAACGGTCTTTTGGGTAGCCGTGGCAGCATGCACTGTGGTCATCAAACCACGTTTAATGCCCCACTTGTCGTTCAACACCTTGGCAACCGGTGCCAAACAGTTAGTGGTACAAGACGCGGCAGAAACAATAGCCTGACCTGCGTAGGTATCATGATTCACACCATATACGAACATAGGTGTGCCGTCTTTGGAAGGTGCGCTTTGTACCACCTTCTTGGCGCCGGCGTCGATGTGCTTCTGACAACTTTCTTCGGTCAGGAAAAAACCGGTGGAATCGATCACAATCTCGGCGCCAACATCGCCCCATTTCAGATCGGCAGGATCACGCTCTGCAGTCAGGCGAATCTTCTTGCCGTCAACAATGATCGCACCCGCTTCAGATGAAACTTCACCACCGAAACGACCATGAACTGAGTCGTACTTCAACATATAGGCCAGGTAATCGGCGTCCAACAGGTCGTTGATACCGACGATCTCGATATCCTTGAATTCCTTATACACCGCCCGGAACACCATGCGGCCAATACGGCCAAAGCCATTAATACCGACTTTAATAGTCATAAATACTTCTCCAAAAAGTTATTAAAAATAAAAATATTACGAACACCGGCCGATGCATATACATCAGCCGGTATCATATTCTTTTACAGTACGCTTTTTACGGCCTTGACAACGTTTTCCACTGTAAAGCCGAATTCCTTGAACAACAGGTTCGCCGGGGCCGATTCACCAAAACGGTCAATACCGACGACTACGCCATTCAGGCCGACATACTTGTACCAGCCTTGCGTTACTGCGGCCTCAACGGCAACGCGGGCTGTGACTGCGGCCGGTAATACCGCTTCCTTATAGGCATCGTCCTGGGCATCAAATACATTGGTTGAAGGCATAGAGACAACCCGAATTTTCTTGTCGCCCAGTTGCTCGGCGGCACCCATTGCTAACGCGACTTCAGAACCCGTGGCAATAATGATGGCCTCCGGGGACCCGTCACAATCCTTGAGTATGTAGCCACCCTTACGGATATTGGCCACTTGCCCGGCAGTGCGTGTCTGGAAATCCAGGTTCTGACGCGAAAAGATCAAGCAGGAAGGACCGTCACTTCTTTCCAGTGCCGCCCGCCAACTGACCGCGCTTTCCACGGTATCGCAGGCACGCCATACCTCCATATTCGGGATCATGCGCAGGGTTGGAATTTGTTCCACCGCCTGGTGGGTCGGGCCATCTTCACCCAGACCAATAGAGTCGTGACTATAAACAAAGATGCTGCGGATCTTCATCAGGGCCGCCATACGCAGGGCATTACGGGCATACTCCGAGAACATCAGAAAGGTGGCACCGAAGGGGATAACACCACCATGCAGCGCCAGACCATTCATGATGGCCGACATGCCAAATTCACGCACACCATAATTAATATAATTGGCATCCGTATTGTCGGCACGCATGGGTTTGTAGCCGGACCATTCAGTCATGTTGGAACAACCAAGATCGGCAGAGCCACCAAAAATTTCAGGCAAGACCTTGGTATAGCCCTCAATAGCAGCCAGCGAGGCATGGCGAGTGGCGGTGGTCTTCTCTTCCGCCACCACAGATTGAATAAATTCATCCGCCCTGGCAGACCAGTCAGCGGGCAGATCACCGGCCATGCGGCGTACAAATTCAGCGGCTTTTTCCGGAAAACTAGTTTGATAAGCAGCAAACTTTTCATTCCACTTCGCTTCGGCCTTGGCGCCACTGGTCTTGGCATCCCAACCGGCATAGACATTCGTTGGTACTTCAAAGGCCTCGTGATCCCAACCCAGGGCCGCCTTGGTCAGATTGATTTCATCCTGACCTAAAGGTGCGCCGTGACAGGCATGGCTGCCGGCCTTGTTGGGTGAACCAAAACCGATGGTGGTCTTGCAGCAAATCAGGGTCGGTTTGTCGCCCATGGCCTTGGCCATTTCAATGGCCTTGTTAATCGCTTCGGGATCGTGGCCATCTACATTCGGGATCACGTGCCAACCATAAGACTCAAAACGCTTGGGCGTATCGTCGGTAAACCAGCCGTCAACGTGGCCATCAATGGAAATACCGTTGTCGTCCCAAAAGGCAATCAGTTTGCCCAGACCCAGGGTACCGGCCAGTGAGCAGGCCTCATGAGAAATGCCCTCCATTAAACAGCCGTCTCCCATAAATACGTACGTATTATGGTTAACAATCTCATGGCCTTTTTCATTGAATTCGTAGGCCAGGGTCTTCTCGGCAATCGCCATACCGACGGCATTGCTAATGCCCTGGCCCAGGGGACCGGTGGTGGTCTCGACACCGGGAGCATAGCCGTATTCCGGATGGCCCGGGGTCTTGGAATGCAATTGACGGAAATTCTTCAGGTCGTTGATGGTGAGATCGTAACCGGTGAGATGTAATAATGAATAGATCAGCATCGAACCATGGCCATTGGACAGCACAAAACGGTCGCGGTCGGCCCAGTCTGGATTGGTCGGGTTATGCTTCAGGTAATCATTCCACAGCACTTCGGCGATATCGGCCATACCCATCGGTGCACCCGGATGTCCGGAATTGGCCTGTTGTACGGCATCCATACTCAAGGCACGAATGGCATTCGCCAGTTCCCGTCGGCCTGGAAGTACCTCTTCTGGTTTTGCTGACATAACTGTCCCCTCAATTCTCTGTTTAAATTCTGCTCGTTTTATTACGCCATCTTGTCCCACTTTGAAAGAGGCGTAAAAAAGTTCGTCTCCGGTTTACCAGAGCATCAATCCTGTGTATTCCTAATTCTGTTTGGGTGATGCTGAAGCCCATCACCCACTCCCACCGGCGGCACTAAACCGGTATTTTCCTGGTCTCAATAAGTAGGCGCGTATTCTCTCTCAGTGCGCATACTGTTGGCAATAGCGGAGAAATGACGGAAAATGCTTAAAACAGCGGGAATAAGGTGTATTTTAGTGGCTATAAATAATGTCTTGGCTGAAATATGACGCAATTAGCCCGGTTTCTCAGCTATTTAGCCAATCCTTCCAGGTCTCGAAAAGCGACCAGTTGGTAGAAGCCACTACCGAGGCCACATCGAAATGTTCCGGGAAAAAGTCGCGGCCATTCAGCTGGCAGGCAAAACCCCCGGCTTCCTGCAGAATCAGGCTGCCGGCCGAATAGTCCCAAAGCTTTTGACCCCCATGCAGGTAAAGATGGAAACGACCTGCCGCCAGCCAACACCACTCCAGCGCACTGGAACCAAAGTTTCGCTGCGAACCGTAGGGAGGTGTACACAGTTTCTGCCGCATCTCCCCATCCAGACGCTTGAAATCGATCGAGGCAATACACTTATTAATGGGTGGCGAAAACGGCGGCGCCTGTAAGGGCTGGCCGTTTAACCAGGCGCCCTCACCTCGTACGGCCGAAAAACACTCGTGGCGAATGGGATCGTAGACCACACCCAGTTGCGGCTGGCCGCGCACCAGCAAGGCCACCGATACCGAGAAGAACGGGATACCGCAGGCAAAATTACTGGTGCCATCCAGTGGGTCAACACACCACAAACCGGTCTCGGTATTCTCTAGCAGGCGCTCATGCTCAGCCTCGGACATTTCTTCGCCCAGAAAGGCATATTCAGGCCAACTGCTTTCAAAGGCCTGGTGGATACGCGCCTGCATTCTCAGGTCCGCTTCGGTCACAATACTGCCATCGGCCTTGTAGGCCCGCACCGCATCGGCAAAACGTGGAATAATCTCCTCTTCGGCGGCCGTGACAATGACGGTGCGCATTTCCCGGATACCTGGAAGCGTGCTGCTGGCTTTTACCGTCCCCATATGCCATCAGGGTACATGCCCTTGGCAAGAATTGCTTGATAAAGGTTAAAAATCAGTAAATCCAGCATCATTAGCCTGTTCAGTGCAGCATAAACAGCATTAATCATTACGTTGTTTATGTCAAAAAACATCCATGGGGGCTACTCCGGCTGGCATGGTCTATGCATATATTTCTATGTATTCGGGGGAATCAAGCTTATCAAGATGCCACCCGGCATCTTTTGATATTTCCCCACAACCGTCACACCACGGATGGTAATCACTTATGGAGGTGTGACATGAGCAGAAATAGTTTACTTGTCCAATGCGGTATGGGTCTGTTGTTAATGACCGCTGTCGCATCCATTGCATCAACTGCAGACAGCCAGCCACAAACACTGACACTTGCGATACAGCCCGTACTAACCCCGGAAAAGACCATCAAGGCCTATGCGCCACTGGCATCCTATCTCAGCAAGGTCACTGGCAAAAAAATTGTGGTCAAGGCCAATGTCAATTTTCTGGCCTACTGGAGCACCATCAGCAAGGCGCCGAAATACGACTTCATTCTCGACGCGGCCCATTTTACAGACTACCGCATCAAGAAAATGAAATACATTGTGTTGGCAAAAATCCCGGACGGGGTTAGTTACAGCATTATCACGCTGGATGAAAACCTGTTGCTTGATCCCGAGGAGCTGATTGGTAAACGCGTCGCTACTTTGGGCAGTCCCAGTATTGGCGCCGCACGATTAGATGCACTGTTCCCGAATCCCTTGCGCCAACCGATTGCGGTGGAAATAGCCAACGTCGATGAAGGCATCAAAAGATTACTGTCGAAAAATGTATATGCCGCCATTTTACCGACACCTATTGTCAGCCGCGAAATGGCGCAGGGAAAGCCGATCAATGTGGTCACGACCACCAGACAGGTGCCTCACATTGCGTTGTCGGCCTCACCAAGTGTCAATACCAATACCCGTGAAATTATCCGCAAGGCCCTGGTAAATGCCCATAAAACAGCGGACGGCAAGGCAATGCTGAAGGCAATCGGCTTTGCCAAGTTTGACCCGGCAAAACCTGCAATTTATGCCGGGCAATCGGATTTGTTGAAGGCATACTGGGGATATTAAGTACTGACGATCAGGTTGAGTACCAAAAAGACGGTAAGGTTTCATTCTTTTTAATCATCCAGGATCTGAAATCCTCCCGGGTTATATATTCATCGCCTAGCTTATTCCGATCAGGCATCTCGGCCCGGTTGACTATAGCCAACAGATGCTCCAAGGCACTGGCTCGAAGGATCGCCATTGGTCCTCCTGGTTCCGCACAATATCCAACATAAGGATATCCTTTTAATTCCTCTTTACCTGAGCCTGAGCCTACCTCCATCCATCGAGAATCCCGGCTTTGTATAATAAGACCCTCTCGTATGATTCCTGCTGCAAGTACACGTGCGACAATCTCCTCATGCTCCAGTCTTTCCTTGGCCCAAAGTGTTACAACATCCCAAAATTTAAAGGATTCAACATACTGGCTCAGGGTTTGTTCATTTTGCATACAATTAATCATAGTCCAACCGACAAAGGTTCGTCTAAAACAACCAAATAATACGGAATTAAGGACTATGCATCACTACTGTCCCACATAATCCCTTCTCCCCTTGAAGGGGAGAAGGCTAGGATGAGGGGTGAGAAACGGAGTTTCATAAGTGCCTGATTTATCAACCCTCGTCGCTTCACACCTCCCTGTGCGCCCGAACGAAGTGACAAAGTGCCCTTGGGGTGCTCGCGCGACATAAGCACATCCATGTGCAAAACCCCTGCCCTCTCCCAATTTTGGGAGAGGGAACGTGCCAGAAATTTCTGCCATGCTGATTTTATGTCTCATCAGCCATTAACATGAGTTTTTTACTTCATTGGCAGTATATTTATGGCAATGATATTAATTAAGTAGGGAATGTATAGTGATGGTGGGCGATGCCCACCCTACTTGGCTTCCGCCATCCCTGGCGGTCGCGCCGGCATGGCAAATCTGGTTTCTTGTGAGTTCATGTCCATATAAGGAGTTGAGATAGTTAATGCCCCAAAATAAGCATTAAATAGCATGTTTCCGTTTTAAAATGGGGCAGCCGTGGCTGTGTGTCCTAAAGATAAAAAACCCGTGCCAGGGTATCAAGATTGGGGATTAAACCCCGCTTTGCCTGTAATCGTATCTCGGCGGCCACATAGGGATTACTGGCAAACTCGGAAGTGGCCATCGTCAACGGTTCGATATTGTCGACCACCCCGGGATGCGGTTCCGAGGTCGCCAACATACCAAAAAACTCCCAGTCCTTCCTGCCGGTCAAAGGATTAAAGATCACTACCTTGGAGCGGGAGGAAATCGGGGAAATCGGCTTGCCCAACAGAGATTCAAAGGCGAACAAAGGTATGGCGCGACCACGCCAGGCAACGGCGCCCTGCACCCACGCCGGGCTGCAAGGAATCGACACCAGCTCACCGACATTAGTCACTTCCGCGGTGTTGGAAATGGGAACCACGACCATCATACTTCTTATTGGTATTTGCAGGATATGGACCCTTTGACCGACAGGCTGATTCATGAACCCTCCGCCAGCGTTTGCAAATAGCCGGACAAACCCTTGGGATCCAGTACCAGCACGACCCGGCCTTCATGGATCCAGGCCCCGGAAAAAATATGGCCGGCTGAAGTGGGTGGCGGGCCAACCGGATTAAAAGGTTCCACCACCGTATCCTGGCGTGGCAACAGCATTACCTCGTTAACGGCGATACCGACCGCATGAATGGCATTACCGACAAATACGGCTCGGGTCCACGCGGCGCTGGTATCCCCCTGCAGTTCACTACTCAACGACAATACCGGCCATTTGGAACCACTGACATTGCGATGGCCTATTATAGAGCCACGTGGTAGCGCACCCATCTGGATGCTTTCCTTCTGCTCAATGGCCAGGCTGGCGGTGCTGGGCAATAGAAAATTCCGGTCAGCAAGTGTCAGTCTTAGATACTGGTTAGTGTCTGCCACTTTCTGTCTCCGATGTCATATTATTCTTGTCTTGTATCAAAGACATGGTTTCAATGTCAGGCGTTTACGGTCTCGCCCACCACCCTTTCGATATTGGTAACCAGTTCGTCTTCCTGATACGGCTTGCTCATGTATTCATTCACGCCAAGATCAAAGGCACGTTTGCGATGTTTCTCGCCGGCGCGTGATGTAATCATGATAATCGGGATATGATTCAGCGTCGATTCGGATCGCACCCGAGAGGTCAGCTCGTAACCATCCATGCGCGGCATCTCGATATCCACCAGCATAACGTCGGGAATAATTTCGCGCAGCTGCTCTACCGCATCGAGACCGTCTTTGGCGGTTATTACGTCCATACCACGTCGTTCCAGATGACGGCTGGTGATCTTGCGCACAGTCAGTGAGTCGTCGACTATCATCACCAAAGGACGCTCTCGTTTCGGCTTCTCGTCTGCCGTCCTCATCATGGTCGCCATACCGTGCGATACCGACATACCTTTATCGGACAACAATAGCCCCGGTGGATCGATAATGGGGATCACAGTACCGTCGCCCATGATAGTGGCGCCGGCAAAACCACTCAGTTCACTCAACAGGGGGCTCATGGCCTTGACCACAACCTCCTTGGTACCGATCAGACCATCGACCTCCATAGCATAATTTCGGGTACCGGTTTTCACCAGCAACACAGCGACTTTGCGCTCACTGCGCGGATGTGGTTCCAGCCCCATACGTAGCGACATGTTCACAAACGGGTACACCTGGTCGTTGTAATTAAACATGGGTTTCTTGCCCAGGGTTAATTTATTTAATTCTTCTTTCTCTGCCTCAATAATATTTTCAACCGCAGACAAGGGAACGGCAAAAAGCTGCTCACCGGCCGTAACCAGTAATGCCTGGGTTACCGACAAGGTCAGCGGCAAACGAATCACAAAGGAAGTGCCCTGCCCTTTTTCAGTATCCACGGCCATGGCGCCACCGAGTTGTTTCACCTCATTATGCACCACATCCATACCGACACCACGACCGGACAGGTGGGTTATCTCGCTGGCAGTAGAAAAACCGGAAACCAGGATATACTGAATAACAGCATCGTCAGACAGTCGTTCACCATCGTTCATCAACCCCTTTTCAATGGCCTTCTGTCGTATTATGTCGATGCCCAGACCCTTGCCATCATCAGAAAAACGAATAATGATCTCGCTGCCTTGTTGCCTGGTATCAATAGTAATGGTACCGACCGGCGGTTTACCTGACTGATGGCGTTCCGCTTCAGTCTCCATACCATGATCAACGGCATTTCGAATCATGTGTTCAAAGGGGCCTATCATACGCTCCAGTACATTACGGTCCACCTCCACCTCGGAACCCAGCAGTTTCAACTCGACATTCTTGCCCAGTTCACGTGCCGTTTGGCGGACGATATGACGCAGGCGCGCCGACTGCGTGGAAAAACTGACCATACGCGTACGCATTAAGCCTTCCTGCAAATCGGTATTGATCCGCGCTTGCTGTTGCAGTGTGGTCTCCGCCTCACCGACAAAATTATCCAACTGGCTCTGGATGGTGCTCAGATCGTGCAGGCTTTCATTCAAACCACGAGACAAATGTTGCATGTTCGAGAAGCGGTCAAACTCCAGGGGATCAAAATCGGTGCCCATAGCGCTTTCTTCCTGCCCGGCACGAAACATGATTTGCGACTCCGACTGGATCTCCAGATCCCGAATCTGGGCACGAAAACGTTCGACGTTGCTATGAAGCTCTTTAAGATTATCGCGGAAACTGTAGATCTGCTGTTCCATTCGTGACCGTGAAATACTCACTTCACCGGCAAAGTTCACCAGATTATCCAGTAGCTCGGTACGAACACGGGTAACCTCGGTGCGCTCTTTCTTCTCTGTGGGCTCTTCTGCGCCAGTGGTACTGGTTGCGCTACCGAAACTACTGCGTGCTGACATCGGCACGTCCGCGGTGGCGCGTTCTGTTGGCTGGGCTGCGAACGCTGGTTCTGCGGTGAATACCGGTAACGTATCAAACGTTGCTGTTTCCTCCACAACCACTTCAGGAACCGGTTCACCGGAAACCAATGCCGTGACCCTTGCTGTAAGATGGCTGATATCGCTCATCGGCTGATGATTGTTCATCTG
>CAJVXG010000050.1 GCA_913009215.1 uncultured Gammaproteobacteria bacterium
GGCTTTGTCTCTTCAATGAGGGCAAAATGAATATGGGTCAACAGCAACAAACGCCAGGCTATTCCGGAAAGATGCTGCCCCTGACCGGCGGCTTTGTTGCTGGCGATACGGTTTCCTGGCGCCATGGCTCTGCGGTTTGTTATGAAGAGTTTTTGTGCCAGGTTGCTGCCGTTGCGCAACAGTTACCGGATAAAACACGGCTTATCAATCTGGTCAGTGATCGCTATTTATTTATGGTGTCTTTTCTTGCCGCCTTGTTGCGCAAGCAGGTTCATTTATTGCCGCCGAACCAGACCCCGAACATGATTATGGATATCGCCAGGCGCTATCCGGATAGTTATATTCTTAGCGATCAGGAGTTGCCGGCATTCGATATTGCTACCATGCGACTCGGGTATCCTGTACCCGTTGCCGCGCATGGCCCGGAACGGCTCGAAGTTCCTGCGGAGCAACTTGCCGCCATTGCCTTTACCTCCGGCAGTACCGGTGTGCCGAAGGCCAATGAGAAAACCTGGGCCTGCCTGTTGGCCGGTGCCCGCATGGCCCATAAGCGCTTCTGGCAAGACCGGCCGGTAAAGGCAAACATAGTTGCCACGGTGCCACAGCAACATATGTACGGTCTGGAGACTACCATCATCCAGTCCCTGCTCTGTGGTTTTGCCATTCATGCGGGCCGCCCATTCTATGCAGAAGACGTTCGCCTGGCGCTGGAGATGGTATCCGCGCCCAGGGTATTGGTGACCACACCATTGCACATTCGCGCCTGTATCAGGGAGGGCATCAAGTTGCCCGGGATACACCACATACTTTCCGCCACAGCGCCATTGTCCATAGAGCTTGCCAGACAGGCCGAAGAGCAATTCCAGACCCCGGTGCTGGAGATATACGGTTGTACCGAGGCGGGTTCCATAGCCAGCCGGCGTACCATAGAAGGCGATCAATGGCATGCCTTTGATGGCATACAACTATTTATGCAGGACGATATTGCTTATGTGAATGTACCGGAAATCTGTGATGCGGTGGAGCTTGGTGATATTATTCGTTTGGTGGATGCACAGCAATTCAGTATTCACGGCCGTGTCGGTGATTTAATCAATATTGCCGGTAAGCGTACCTCACTGGGTGACCTGAATCACAAGCTGAATGCGATTGATGGTGTTGAAGATGGCGCCTTCCTTTTGCCTGATGGGCTGGATGAACAAATAGGCCGATTGATGGCCTTCGTTGTGGCGCCCACCATGAGCAAGGGACAAATACTGAATGAACTTAGACAAGGTATTGATCCGGTTTTTCTTCCACGTCCTTTATATATGGTGGATGCTTTGCCGAGAACGGCATCCAGCAAATTGCCACGAGACCATCTCGTCGCCATGGCAAAACAAATGATGTCAGAGCATTCATCTCGCTCCTGATATGGTTCACAGCATCTGCGTCGATCCCGAACACCCGTCCTTGCCCGGACATTTTCCCGGACAAGCCATTGTTCCGGGTGTGGTGCTGTTGAGCGAGCTTATCGACTGTTACAGACAGACCAGCGGGAGGGACGACAGGCTTGTTGGGGTACCCATGGCCAAGTTTAAAAAACCCCTGCTGCCAGGACAGCACTGTGAAGTTGAATTTGACGAACGGGCAGGCGGAAAAACAGCGTTTGTGTGTTATCGGGATAACGAGGAAATTGCCTCTGGAACTTTTATATTTGCTTCCAGGGATGGTGATGCGGAATCATGAGTCAGGTATGGCAGAGCAAAAAAGAACGCGGCAGCCCTTTCCTGATGCGCATGATTACCTGGATCGCATTGCATGCAGGCCGCAAACCATCGAGAGTCATACTCTATCCTATCTGTTTTTACTTTATTCTGTTTTCACCCAATACCCGGCGTTCATCCAGAGAATTTTTGACACGGGCTCTCGGTCGTGCAGCACGACTCGGTGATATTTTTCGCCATTACTACTATTTCGCTTCCATGCTGCTGGATCGTGTATTCTTTTTAAGTGGGCGTGAATCGCTTTTTGAAACAAAAGATGCCAACCGGCAATGGTTTCAGGATTTTGTTGCACAAAGCAAGGGTTGTGTATTAATGGGCTCACACCTGGGCAGTTTTGAAATGTTGCGTATCCTGGGTACCAAAGAGCAGAAGTTGCCATTGAAGGTTTTGATGTACAAGGAGAATGCCGAAAAGACTAATGCCATTTTTTCAGCGCTGAACCCGGAGATGATGAAGAGCATTATCCCTATTGGCGGGTTTGAGAGTATGTTTCAGGTCAAGGCCAGTATCGATCAGGGTGATATCATAGGGATATTGGCTGACCGGGTTCATTCGACCGATAAAGCCGTGGTATGCCGCTTCTTTGGCCGACCGGCCAGGTTTCCAGCGGGACCGATACTCATGGCGTCGGCATTAAAGGTCCCGGTGATATTGTGTTTCGGTATATATACCGGCGCTAATCGTTATACGGTATATACAGAATTGTTTGCCGAAGAAATTATAATATCCCGGAAAAATCGTGAAAAAGAACTGCAGCAATGGGTGCAGCGCTACGTAGATCGTTTAGAATACTATTGTAAAAAGGCGCCCTACAACTGGTTCAACCTCTATGATTTTTGGGACATGGACTCCTGATCGATGATAAAAAAGAATTTTGTTGCAGTATTTATTATTGTAAATATTTTTGTTGCTTATGCGCATGCGGCAGAAAAACCGCAATGGGGGTTGCAGGCATTGATGGATCAATTGGCGCAGGTGGAGACATCGCGGGCAAAATTTGTCGAAGTGAAATACGATCCCTTGCTGAAGAGACCGCTGTACCTGAAAGGTATATTAAAGTATCAGGCGCCGGACTATATCCGCAAGGAGACCTATAAACCGTTTTACAATCAGTTTGCGGTACAGGGCAATTCATTGACCATCACCCGCGAGGGCGGCAAATCGCGGACCATCCGAATGCAGAAGTACCCTTCGCTATGGGCCTTTGTCGAGGCCTTTCGGGCCACGTTACGAGGCGATCTGAAAAAGTTGCAACGATTCTATACTGTAACATTTCAGGGTACGGAAAAGCGATGGACATTGAGGCTGGACCCGCTTAACCGCCGCATGAAGAAAAAAGTCAGGCAAATAAAAATTACCGGGCGGAACGCAAAAATTAAAAGTATCGAGATCATCGGTATGCATGGAGATCGATCGTTAATGACGATCGTGCAGCTATAGATTTGAGCAAGTCCCTGGAGAAAGTCATAGCAATACTTTGGCTGCTGGTACTGGCAGCCAGTTGCGTCCTGTTCCTGAAACAGGCCAATGTTGTTACCGATATGACCTCGTTAATGCCAGGGGCCACCTCCCCGACGGATAAACTGATGCTGCAACAACTACGCCAAGGGCCGGCATCGCGCATGCTTATAATAGGTATATCCGGCAGCAACCCCGGGCAACTTGCCGGGTTCAGTACGGAACTGACAGAATATCTGCGCAGTAGTGACCACTTTGTTTATGTCAATAATGGCGGTGAGGAAGCAAGCAACAAGGACCGTGAATTTGTGATGAGCAATCGCTATCTATTGAGCCCGGCCGATAGTAGCAGCATATTCAGTGTTGCGGCCCTGAAAGCAAAAATGCAACAGCAGTTACAAGTCCTGGCTTCACCGCTGGGTGCCCTGACACGAAGCGATTTTGTCCGTGACCCGACGGGAGAGGCGCTACGATTGTTGCAACTGTGGAGTAGTGGTCTGCAGCAGCCTGAAAAGCAGTATGGTGTCTGGTTTTCTGCTGACGGAAAGCGTGCGTTAATGATTGCCGAAAGCAAGGCGGCCGCTTTTGATCTGGACCGGCAGGAAACAGTGCTGGCTATCATCCAGAAGAAGTTTGACAGCATCAAGGGCAAGAACAAGGCAACACTGATAGTCAGTGGTCCACCGGTGTTTGCCGTTGACGCACGCCGGACAATTCGCAAGGAAGTCATGTGGTTGACATTGATATCGTCGTCGCTGGTGCTGGTGTTTTTACTTTTTGTCTATCGTTCACCGGTACTGGTGTTGATAGCCGGTATACCCCTGTTCTCCGGTATTATTATTGCCGCATTGTTTGTGAACACGGTCTTTGGACAAATACACGGCATTACCCTGGCATTTGGCATCACCATTATCGGCGTTGCCGTTGATTACCCGATTCATTTATTTACACACCGCGCTCCAGGCGAATCGGCCAGGGTGACAATGAGGCGAATCTGGCCGACGATGTTACTGGCCGTGGTAACGACGGCCGTTGGCTATTCGGCCATGATATTGTCCGGTTTTGCCGGCCTGGCCCAGCTCGGAGTATTTGCCATCGTTGGCCTGCTTACTGCTGCCCTGACCACCTATAGTATTCTGCCTGTCTTTATGAACTACAGCAGGGCACATGTGCCGGTTTATGGTGGTGTTGTCAGTTTTATGGCCTTGATGCGGCCATTGAGGTGGTTACCATTGTTGCTGATTGTTCTTTCTTCTGTCACCTTGCTCTTTATGCAGGAACGACTGTGGGAGAATGATATTGCCAACCTCAATCCGGCATCGAAGTCGTTAAAGAAAAATGACAAACTGTTGCGCCAGGAGCTCAAGGTCGCCGATGTTGCCAGGATGCTTGTTGTTGAAGCGGATTCATTGCAGTCAGTATTACAAAAGAGCGAGCGACTGGTACCAGAGCTGGACAGGCTGGTTGGTGAGAAAGTGATGGACGGTTATGATCATGCCGCCCGTTACCTGCCCAGCGAACAGCAACAGCAACAACGCCAACAGGCCCTGCCCGGTGCCCGCGAATTACGCACGACGATGTATCTTGCCCTGCAAGACACTTTGTTTCGTCAGTCCGGTTTTAGCCAATTTATCCGGGAGGTGCAGGCAAGCAAGACCCAACCATTGATTACCCTGAAGGATCTGGACAATACCAGCATGGGTTTGCGACTACGGTCCTTGTTGTTTCGTCAGGACAAACACTGGGTGTCACTAATACCACTGCATGGAAATATCAAAACGGATCGACTGCAGGCCTGGGTGACTACCATGTCCGATCCTGGTTTGCGCTTTTTGGATTTGAAGGAGGCCTCTAACCGTATTATTAATCACTATCGGGACGAGGCCTTATGGTATGTCGCTATAGGGGCCGTGGTTATTCTGGTCCTGCTGTTGCTGCGTTTCCGGTCCATTGTTATGGTGACACGCATCCTTTTACCCATTGTTGCCGCTGAATTAACGGTAGTGGTGGTGTTATTATTACTTGGCTTTAAGCTATCGGTGTTTCACCTGGTTGGTTTGTTGCTGGTGATGGGCATTGGTCTGGACTACAGTCTGTTTTTTAACCGGGAGCATGGTGATGTCAGTGAGGGTCACCGGACCACGCAGTCCCTGATCATATGTAGTGTGACCACGATACTGGTGTTTGGTGTACTGGCTTTTTCACAGACACCGGTATTATCGACCATCGGCTTAACGGCTTCGATTGGCAGTCTGCTATGTCTGTTATTGTCGGCTACCATGGTCAGGAAATCCTGGGGTTACGCGCCAACGTTTTCATAATATTACTCGTCGCTTCTTGATTTATATATGATAAAGACCATCACCGTACTTTCATTAATTTACCAGGCAGAATGTTAAAACCCCTTTTTATTACCGCGACAGGCATCCGCAGTGCTATTGGCCACGGTGGCGACGAAACATTGCAGTCACTGCTGGATGAGACCAGCGGTTTGCGACCATGTGATTTTGATCACGTGAATCTGGACACCTTTATTGGGCGTGTTGACGATATAGAAAAACAGGTCTTGCCGGAAGCGCTACAGGATTTTCATTGCAGAAATAATCAGCTGGCATTAATGGGTCTGCAGCATGAAGCACTGATGGCCCGCGTACAACAAGCTCGCAAGCGCTATGGTGCAGAGCGCATTGGTGTATTTATGGGTACCAGTACCTCCGGGATATTGCAAACCGAGCTGGCCTACCAGAACCGTGATAGCGAAACGGGCGCCCTGCCGGCGGATTACCACTATGCAGAAACACATGTCAATTTTGCCGTCACCGATTTTGTGTGTCGCACTTTGGGTTTGCAGGGACCGGCGTTAACGGTATCCACTGCCTGTTCATCCAGTGCCAAGGTATTCGCCACCGCATCCCGTTATATCAATGCCGGTCTCTGTGATGCTGCGCTGGTGGGTGGGGTGGATAGCCTGTGTATGACCACCTTGTATGGTTTTTCATCACTGGAGCTGGTATCGGACCAGCCTTGCCGACCGGCCGACCGGGATCGCAATGGTATCTCCATTGGCGAGGCCGCCGGTTTTGCCTTGCTGGAGACCGGGGCCGGAGGGTCCCCGGATGCATTCGCCCTGCTCGGTTATGGCGAGAGCAGTGATGCCCATCATATGTCGACACCCCACCCTGAAGGCCAAGGGGCCGCCCTGGCCATGCAGGCGGCACTGACCATGGCCCGGCTGGATGCCTCTGAGGTGGATTATATTAATCTGCACGGTACCGCCACCCAGAGTAACGATCGGGCCGAGGATCGGGCCGTGGTCTCCGTATTTGGTGATCGCACCCCCTGTAGTTCGACCAAGGGTTGGACCGGTCATACGCTGGGAGCGGCCGGTATTGTCGAGGCCATTATCAGTATGTTGTGCATACAGCACGGCTTGATACCGGCCAGCCTGAACACCAAACAAAGAGATGCCGATTTACAGGCCAATATCGTGTTGACGCAGCAGAGGCAAGGCGTACGCCATGTCATCAGCAACTCCTTTGGTTTTGGCGGCAATAATTGTGCCTTGTTGTTTGGGTCGGTAGCATCATGATCCGAGTCTATGTCGAAAGTATTGGTCTGATGGCCCCGGGCCTGCAAGGCTGGACCGACAGCAAGGCGGTACTCACCGGCGCCACAACATACAATGGACAAGCCCTGCCACGATTGTCGCCCACTTACTTACCGCCTACCGAGCGACGTCGCGCCAGCACCAGCGTGCGGCTGGCGGTGCAGGTGGCGCAGGAGGCGCTGGAGGCCTCTACCCGGGATGCCGCTGATCTTGCTACCGTGTTTGCCAGCTCTGATGGCGATACTGAAATTATTCATAATCTTTGCACCAGCCTGGCGACCGAGGAAAAATTAATTTCACCCACCCGTTTTCATAATTCGGTACATAATGCCCCGGCGGGCTATTGGCACATTGCCGCCGGCTCGCCGGCGAGTTCAAACAGTATCTGTGCCTGGGACCAGAGTTTTGCCGTTGGTTTAATGGATGCGGCGGTGCAGGTCAGCACAGAACAGCGATCGGTGATGCTATGCGCCTATGATATGGTCGTGCCGGAACCATTAAATAAGGTACGATGTACATCCATACCGTTTGCCACGGCCATAATATTAAGTGCGCAGAAACCGGCGCAAGGTCTCGCCGAGTTGCGTTTGAGCCTGAAGGCGACGGATAACGATGTGAGCAAAGTCAATATTGTCGAGCTGGATAATCTGGTGAGTAAAAACCCCATGGCCCGTGCCCTGCCATTGCTGAGCCGGATTGCCGGTAAAGACCCGGGTCATGTGCTACTGCAATCCACTGGTTCGCAAAAATTATGTATTGAGGTGGACAGGCCATGATCGGCAAAGACAAAATTCGTCAACTGATTCCGCATGCCGGCAGTATGTGTTTGTTGGACGGGGTTGAGTCCTGGGATGCCGAAAATATAGTCTGTGTCAGCCGCAGTCATTTGGATGCCAATAATCCGCTACAATTCAGGGGTCATATACCGGCTGTATGCCTCGTTGAATATGCCGCTCAGGCCATGGCGGTACATGGTGGCCTCAGTAATGCCGATGCCTCCGGTGTTGGGTATCTTGCCAGTATCCGTAATCTGCTGCTGGCCGATGCATCACTGGACAGTTATGACACCCCGTTAAAAATACACGCCCAGAAAATTGCCGGCGATGAGCGCAGCATTATGTATCAATTTCACGTCACTACGGACAATAATGAAATCGCTTCAGGACGAGCCGCCGTGGTGTTGCGGCCCCAGGGGGTTGCATCATGAAGCGGGCCCTGGTCACCGGTGGCAGTGGCGCTATTGGCTCGGCAATATGTCGAGGTCTTGCCAGTGCGGATTGTGAAGTCATTGTCCATGCCAACAATAATCTATCCCGGGCAGAAGAGATCGTCAGATCAATAAAAGACCAGGGTTATGTTTCCTGCGCCGTAAGTTTTGATGTCGCCGATGCCGATGCCAGTCGTGAGCAACTGGAGAAACTACTTGAAGATGGACCGATTCAGATACTGGTCAACAATGCCGGTATTCATGATGACGCCCCCATGCCCGGGATGAAGCCCGGGCAATGGCAGCGGGTGATCGATGTATCCTTGAATGGGTTCTTTAATGTTACCCAGCCGCTGTTGATGGCGATGATGCGTACCCGTTGGGGGCGCATCATTAATATGTCATCGGTGGCGGCATTGATGGGTAATCGCGGCCAGGCCAATTACGCGGCCGCCAAGGCCGGTTTGCATGGCGCCACCAAATCATTGGCACTGGAGCTGGCCAGCCGCGGGGTGACGGTGAATGCCGTGGCGCCCGGGGTGATCACGTCGGCAATGACCGAAGCGGTATTCTCCAGGGAACAGATCGAGGCCCTGGTGCCAATGAAGCGCGCCGGTACCGCGGAAGAAGTAGCCCACCTGGTCGCCTTTCTGGCCTCGGAACAGGCCGCTTATATTTCCGGGCAAGTCATTGCCATTAATGGCGCCATGTCTTAATCTCACAGTTGTAATAATACCTGTTGTTTATCATGAATATTCCAACATCCGATTCTGTCAATACAGTGCGCGTGGCTGTGATAATTCCGGTATACAATGAGTCGGCGTCTATTGCCGATATTATTGAGCGAGTATTGCAACAGCATTACGACCAGCTGATTGTCGTCGATGATGGCTCGACCGATGATACTGTGAACATCGTTTCTGCTATGCCCGTAACTCTGCTGCAGAACGACGGGAATTGTGGTAAGGGTGTCAGCTTGATCCATGGTATGCGCTATGCCCTGGAGCAGGGTGCGGATCTCATTGTTACCCTGGATGGCGATGGCCAGCATTTGCCAGAAGACATTCCCCGATTGCTGGCGCCGGCCATAGAGAACCTGCAATTGCTGGTTATTGGTTCGCGCCTGCATGATAAAAAGGCCTTCCCGAAGAAACGTTACTATGCCAACTGCATTGCCAATTTCTGGATCTCCTGGGCTGCAGGCCATGCCATTGGTGATTCGCAATCCGGCTTCCGGGTGTACCCGGCAAGCTTGTTGCAACAAGCCAGGATAAAAAAAATTTCCGGCAACAGTTTTGTCTTCGAGAGCGAAGTGCTTATTGAGGCAGCTCGTCATGGCTACGCTATACTGGATGTACCGATTGCCGCGATATACGAACAACATGCCCGACCCAGCCATTTCCGACCGGTGCTGGACATCAGCAAGATCGTGTTGATGGTGGCCTGGAAACTGTTTACCCGGGGGATGTATTTGCAGGGGTTGTACCGAGCCCTGAGATAGCCAGTACGTAGTGTTTAGCCCGCATATTTCACGAAGGCGGACCCATTATTGTTTAATATGCTAGCATACAAGCGTAAACAACATTTATATTAGCTATTTCCAAAAAGTACACTTTGTCCTGTTCACGTTGATGTGTAGGACA
>CAJVXG010000051.1 GCA_913009215.1 uncultured Gammaproteobacteria bacterium
AGTGATTGGTGTGGTCAGTTCCGGAGCGGTAGTTCAGTTGGTTAGAATACCGGCCTGTCACGCCGGGGGTCGCGGGTTCGAGTCCCGTCCGCTCCGCCATTATTTAATGATGGATAAAAAGCGAGGCGTGAGCCTCGCTTTTTGTTTGTACAAACTATTGGCTAGCATGCCAACAATTCGGTAAAGTGAACAAGCAATGTTAACGGCAATACGAGAAAAAACCCAGGGCATTATCGCCATCTTCATCCTCGGGTTGTTAATCATCCCGTTTGCACTCTGGGGTATAGGATCCTACTTTGAAGGGGGCCTGGGCAATATTGTGGCCAAGGTGAATGGCACCGAGATCAGTCGCCGTGCCTTTGAAGATCAAATGCGCCGTTATCGACAGCGGGCTCCCAAGCTGATTGAAAGTAAGGCTGGCCGGCGCATCATACTCGACAGCATTATCAAGGAGCAATTACAGGTCAGTAGCGCCCAGGACATGGGTTTTGTCATCAGTGAGGATCAAATCCGCAATAAGATATTTAGTTCTTTTCAGACCAGGGGCGGCTTTGATCCCCGACGCTATCAGCAGTACCTCAGTAATGTAGCTGGCCAGTCGGCCTACGGCTTTGAAACCGCACAACGTCAACGTGGCGCCGTCGAACAGTTACGTGGCGGGCTACAACACAGTGCCATCGTTACCAGGCTGGAAGTCAACGATATCCTCAAGTTGCAAGGCCAGCAGCGCTCGTTTGATTATGTCGCCATCTCGCTGAACTCTTATCTTGGCCGTAAAAAATTCGACGACGCAGCTGCCAGAAAATATTACGACGAAAACCTGAAACAATTTATGAGCCCGGAGCAGGTCAAGATCGAATATGTGGTCCTGTCCATTGCCGGGTTGGCAAAACAAGCGCAACCCACCGATAAAGAGACGCGCGCCTATTACCTGGAAAACAAAAAAGGGTATGCGACACCGGAGAAACGCAAGCTCAGTCACATCCTGATCAAGTCGCCGCCAGGGGCGAGCAGCAAACAGGACAGGGCCGCCAGGGCTAAAGCTAAATCCGTATTACAGAAAGCGCGTTCCGGCGCCAATTTTGCCATGCTGGCGAAGAAATACTCTGATGATCCTGGCAGCAAGGTTCGTGGTGGGGATGTCGGCTATATCAAGCGCGGACAAATGGTGAAGGAATTCGAGGCCGTAGCCTACCAGCTCAAACCCGGTCGAGTCAGTGGCCTGGTGAAGACCGCATTTGGTTACCATATTCTGAAAATGACAGACTACAAGCCCGGCAAGCAATTACGCTACGCGGAAGTCAGAGACAGGATCAGGAATGAGATCGCCCTGGAACGTGCCGATAAACGCTTCGGTAAGCTCTATTCGGACTTCAATAACTACGTTTACGAACAGGCCGACAGCCTGAAGCCGGTGGCGACATCGCTGGGGTTGAAGATTCATAAAACCGACTGGATTACCCGGCGCGGCGGTGCTGGTCTGTTGGCCAATCCGGATGTGATCAAGGCCGCCTTTGATAAAAGTATGATTGAAGAGAAACGTAACAGTGATACCCTGGAATTGGGCAGCGATAAATTGGTGTCCCTGCATGTTGTTGCGCACCGACCGCAAAAGCCAAAACCTTTTGCCGAGGTTAAGGGTTTTATCAAGACGTTGCTGGAGCGCAAACATGCGCAGTCTCTGGCGGTTGTCGCCGGTGAGAAAATGTTACAGGCAGCAAAGTCGGGCAAGCCCCTGGCTGTGTTAGCGAAGCAGTCTTCGAACAAATACAAACAAAACAACACACTCAAACAAAGCGACATTCGCGGTATGAACTTGCTGTTGCGTGGTATGGCCAGGGCGGTATTCCGTGCCGGTCGTCCCAAGCCTGGCAAGTCCATTTTCGGCGGCGTGGAAATCAAAAATCTTGGTTATATTGTTTATTCCCTGAACAAGGTGGTGGATGGCCCGGTGGCCAAAGGCAAAGCCGATCGCCGCGCCGCTATTATTCGTGCCACCCTGCAACAAAGACGCGGCCTGGGCTATTACCAGGATTATACCCGCGGTCTGAAGGATGCCGCCAAGATCAAGGTGTACGAGAAATTATTGTAGCCTAGGCATTAGGCCCCGGGATCCCGGCGACGGCATTAAAACCACCATCGACATAGGTAATCTCACCGGTAATGCCGGAAGCCAGATCCGAGCACAAAAAGGCGGCCGCATTACCCACTTCTTCGATGCTGACACCACGTCGTAATGGCGCCGTGAGTACATAATGGTCAAATATCTTGCGAAAATCACCAATGCCGGCCGCGGCCAGGGTCCTGATGGGCCCGGCAGAAATGGCATTTACGCGGATGCCATCCGCCCCCAGCGCATCGGCCATGAAGCGTACGTTGGCCTCCAGACTGGCCTTGGCCAGACCCATGATGTTGTAGTTGGGCATGGCGCGCACCGCACCAATGTAGGACAAAGTCAGTAAGGCGCCATTGCGGCCCTGCATCATGTCGCGCCCGGCCTTGGCCAGGGCGACGAAGCTGTAGGAACTGATATCGTGCGCCATCTGGAATCCCTCGCGCGTAGTGGCTTCGACGTAATCACCAGAGAGTTCTTCGCGTTTGGCGAAGGCCACGGAATGGATGATAATGTCGAGGTGTTCCCAGTAGTTTTTCAGGTCGTCAAAGAGCTTCGTAATGTCTTCGTCCCTGGAGACGTCGCACTCCAGCATAATGTCGGAATTGACGAGGCTCGCCATTTTCTCGATACGCGATCTCAGTTTCTCGGTCTGGTAGGCGAAGGCAATCTCGGCGCCTTCGCGGTGCATGGCCTTGGCAATGCCCCAGGCGATGGATCGCTCGCTGGCCGCGCCGACGATGAGTGCGCGTTTTCCCTTTAGAAAAGCCATAGTAACTCCCAATAGTCATTTATTCTGGTTTTATGGGCCTATGATAAACGATATGAGCTGATTTTTAAATTGGTCCCTTCTTCCTCCGGGAGAAGTATCTTCTACCCTCTCCTTTCGGGAGAGGGTGATCTTCTTTTCCCTTCTCCCTCTGGGAGAAGGCAGGATGAGGGGATATTATTGTCGGCGAAGCCGACTACTAATCGGGGCTGGTCCGACGTGCAGTTATGTAGCCCGGATGTAGTAATACGGAATCCGGGGAAATATTTATATTTTTTTACGTGCGATGTGCATGGATGCACGAGTGCCGCGAAGCACAGGGATGTGAGAGAGCGGCCTCTGAGCTCGCTTTCTCCCGCTATCGGCCAGGGAGAGTGGACACGAGGGCCGATAGTCCCCGATAGCCATGGAATGGCGTAGAGCCATTGTGGGAGTGATGATAAGTATCATCACGGACGCAGGGCGGTCGGGGCAACGCAGATCGCCGGTATAGTCGAGTCCATTTGGTAATGGACGCCCGACAGGGATGGACCCAATGGCTCACGAGACGCCGGCGATCAAGTGCGCTTCTCAGGAAAATCACGGCGCGACGCACAGGATGTGCTAGTGCCGCGGAGTGCAGGGATGCACGTGAGCGGCTTCGTCTAACTCGGAGCGCAAACTACGCGCTTGCCTCGAGCAGGAGACGACGACCAGGGAAGGTCTATGCGACAGGCATGGATGCCTTAGTGTCGTGGAGACCATGGACGGTCGATAGCGACCTCACTCCGGGTGATTTTCCTTCCGATGCTCAGCGCGATGTACAGGAAGTGCGAGTGCCGCAGAGGCCAGGGAGGGCCGAGAGCGGCCTCACTAAGTCGCGAGTAAAAAACACCTTCGTTGTAGGTTGGTGGTAAGCGATAGCGCACCCCAACAATTTCATAGTAAGATGTTGGGGTTCATAAAAACCATTCACCCCAACCTACGGGCTTGGTCTCGTCTATTATATTACCGGCAATAAGAGCGGCGCCAGCGAGCAGTACCGCATACTCAGAAATCTCAACTCGCGGTACGCACCCAAGCTTGGCAGAATTATCAATCGTTGAGTGCAGACGATCAATTAAAAGGGAGCAGTTAAAAGGGGCCAGGGTGACTTAACTTAGAAGTTCTTCGAACTTCATTAATCAAAGGACTCAGACCCATTGCTGTTACACTAAGAACACAAGAGTCAGGTTTGCCCATCAGCCTTATCATTGCATTTAGCATAAAGACAAAACACAAGACCAGACCCTATTTCCCCTTTACAGAATAAAGTCGGGGTAAGATCGTGCCTTACACAAGCGTCAAAGAGGCTCGTTTTTTCCATCTGCGTTCAGTGGTGGTATCTGGGCACACTCACGGAAGATACGCTTGTCGCAGCGGGCGCAACGATCATGATCCAGTTCTTCGAAAATGGCTCCGATAGCATCTGCCTTGGAGACAAATACATTTTCGGCGCCAAAACGTTGCAGATAACCACCACGTTTGAGGATATTGCAGACATACTCATTAACCTTGACCACGTATAATCCGCCACCGTTTCTTTTTCGCCGCTCGGACTCCTGCACAATCATCTCGGCGCCGGCAACATCAATGAAGTTGATACCGGTACCGATAATCAGCAGATGTTTCTGTTCCGGCGCCTGTTCCGATAACGACCGCAGGTTCCGTTGTACATAATCGATTGCACCAAAGAACAAAGACCCGTCGATACGCACGATCTTCATTTGTGGGCATTCCGGCAGTTTGTTGTCTACGACCATCTGACGCCTGGAGCTGTTTGTGTCTGGCACCAGGCTGACGACACGCGGTCGTGAAGTCCGCATGAGATAGAAAATCAGTGACAGGATAATGCCGACATAGATGGCGAACACCAGTTCAATAAACAGGGTAGCGAAGAAAGTCGTTGCCAGGATAATGGTTTCCGAGCGACTGGTTTCGATAATAGTGCGGATATGATGAAAATCGATCAGGCGCCAGGCAACAACCAGGAGAATGCCTGCCATTGCCGAGATCGGTAAATAACCGGCCCACGGTGCGATCAACACGACAATCAATGCCAGGGTGACAGCGGCAAAGATTGCAGCCATCGGCGTTACCGCGCCAGCGGCATAATTGATGCCGCTGCGGGTAAAGGAACCGGATGAGGCATAGCTGGAGGAGAAACTGCCAATGATATTGGCCAGACCCTGGCCGACAAATTCCTGGTTACCATCAATACGTTGCCCGGACTTGAGCGCCACCGAACGGGCAATCGAGACTGCCTCGACCAGCCCCAGCATCGCAATCGCCAGCGCACCTGAGCCAAGCTTTCTGAGGGCCCCGAGGGAAAAGTCGGGCAATGACAATGGTGGTAAACTGCGGGGTAGCTCACCGACGAGCTTAATCTGATGCGCCTCGGCGCCAATGATTAGCGCCAGTATACTCCCGATAACCATCGCAGCCAGGAGCCCGGGCCAGCGTGGTCGAAAAAGCATAATTCCGACGCTCACTACCAGGGTCAGCAGTGCTACTGCTGTCGCATAGACATTGATGTCATGGATTTGTGCAAACAGGTCTTGCCAGGTGTGCAAGAAAGATTCCCCGGGCGGGATATGAACTCCGAAAAAGTGTGTTATCTGGCTGGTAGCAATAAGGATGGCGGCGCCGGCGGTGAAACCGACGACAACCGAATGGGACACGAAATTGACCAGCACCCCCATGCGCGCGAGACCAAGCCCAAACTGATAGGCCCCGGCGAGGAATGTCAAGGTCAGTGCCAGCTGAATGTATTCCGGTGATCCGGGTTCGGCAAACTGACTGACGGTGGCAAAGACAACGATAGAGATTGCCGTCGTTGGTCCTGAAATCAGGTGACGCGAGGATCCGAACAGGGCGGCAATGATGGGCGGTACCATCGCCGAATACAAACCATAGACCGGCGGCAGACCGGCGATAAGAGCAAAGGCCACACCCTGGGGCAGGACGATGACGGCACCGGTTAGACCGGCGATAAAGTCTGCACGCAGGGTTTGGCGGTTGACCATAGGCCACCAACGCAGGAACGGCAATACCCGTGTAAGCAGCAGGTTGCACTGCTTCGCAAAGATCTTAAGCATGAGTCTGTTCTAGAAATATGAGACAGGAACAACTATCACATGGATTATAACCTATATGAGTAGATGAAGAAAGATGGGAGACACTGGTTGAAAGTGGATATGGGAATGGTTCAGAGTGATTTGCCTGGAAGCCCCTCAGGTTTCATTAAGTGCTTTCTGAACTCTCAAGTTTGTTCTAATCGTAATTTTAGGCAAAACATTAAAGCAACATTAAAGTTTTCAGGCCCCTTAAGATAATGACAGTTTTTATGTGGTGCAAAAGCCATGGAAGTTTACACCGTTGCAACAAGACAAGAAGGAGTAGTTGAATTACCTTGGCCGGGTGCGACTTTGTGATTCTCACTTTAAAGACCGGGCCTGTCCACAAATGAAATGAACTACACTTGGTTCGGCAAAATGTGCTATCAGATCCTACGCTATCGGCCAGGGAGAGTGGACACGAGGGCCGATAGTCCCCGATAGCCATGGAATGGCGTAGAGCCATTGTGGGAGTGATGATAAGTATCATCACGGACGCAGGGCAGTCGGGGCAACGCAGATCGCCGGTATAGTCGAGTCCATTTGGTAATGGACGCCCGACAGGGATGGACCCAATGGCTCACGAGACGCCGGCGATCAAGATTGTTTCTAATATTAGAGCGTACGAATATAAGCAACAAATACGCTCTGGCTTCATTTGTTTCTTGACTCCCTGTCGGTCATTGGGTAAGTTCAGTAAAAAAGTAGGGTTTTAATATCTTATCCTTCGATTCCTTTCAAGTCCGTTGACAATGCCCATGGGGCGTTTAGGAGGCTACACAGATGTCTAATCTGATCAAGCTCGTATTTGCAGTAGCAGCGTTACTTTTCAGTTTCAACGCGTTTGCAGACCCGGGTCAGGCCCACTCCTGTGCCAATGGCTGGGTGATGCAGGGCAACATCAATAGTAATGACATATGGTGCGAAAAGGGCGAGAGGACGCTGGGGAACAAGCCCGCTTGTGGCGTCAAGCGCTATAGAAAGGATGCCGACGGTATAAGAGACAGGTGCGTTAGAAAGAACAGGCCCAATGCGAGAAGGTATTGGACCCAGCCAAGATGCATTGGCGGTACCTACGCCGCGGTCTCGGGTTACGATCAATGTCGAAGCAGGGGCAAAACCAGTAAGCATTTCTACTGCAAGCAAGGCTGGACACTGGTGGGGTCTGCTTCGAGCCGGGGAGGACGTGGGGTGGTCCAATGTGTACAATCTGGCAGGACGCTGGGGAACAAGCCCGCTTGTGGTGTCAAGCGCTATAGAAAGGATGCCGCCGGTATAAGAGACAAGTGCGTTAGAAAGAACAGGCCCAATGCGAGAAGGTATTGGACCCAGCCAAGATGCATTGGCGGTACCTACACCGCGGTCTCGGGTTACGATCAATGTCGAAGCAGGGGCAGGTCCCGCCACCCCTGGAAGAGGTAGTAGTTTTAGATTAATTTAGTTGGTCGAGTCCGGTGCTAAATTAGGCTCGGCCAACTGAATTAATAATCCAGCCCTGATCTGATCACCTTATTGTTAATAAAAAGACCGGCGATTGCTGGTCTTTTTGTCACAAATAATTATTATTTACAGACTGCAGACGACATATTTTGAGTACTCGTTATTATTCTCATTTCTTTCTGGTAACCGATTTATACTGTCCACTACTAACCTGAGAGTATGGCTTCCCAGCAAAGGACTGTTAAAATTGGAGAAAGCTGGAGTCCATATCCAGGTAACCGTGCCCCCGTTACGACCTGCCAGCACCTTGTAGGGTCTAGTTTAGAGAGATGCAATCCGCCAAAAGGTACAAAATTGCTGCGGTAAAGTTTTATTAATACACCAGAACCAAGAGCATAAGCCGATTCTGGTATGGCGCCGCCGTTGTTCCGCACAATAAATTTTAATTTACAATCACTCGTAGCGAGATAGGTCTCAGAGAACAATTGTTTTTAATATTAGCAAAAATTGTTCTCTGAGACCTATTTTGGACTCTGGGCATAAGCAACCCCGGTCGTGAAGAAGCATGCTATTAAGATGGCTAGAAATACTTCTCTGAAGATTTTCATGCTTCCCCCTTGCTCCCAGACTGTAATCGCAGTTCTGACAATAATTCTTAGGATTAGAATACTTCTATAGTAGTATAATGATAGGTGCTAATACCTGGATTATTCCCCTTAAGATAAAAAGAAAAATAAAGCATAGCTATGTCAGATAACAATATACTATCAAGGCCAGACCCTGTTTCTTTGTGGCAGGCCTTTGGTTATTGGCTCAAGCTCGGTTTCATCAGCTTTGGCGGTCCGGCCGGTCAGATTAGTATGATGCATCAGGAGTTGGTGGAACGGCGGCGCTGGATTTCGGAGAATCGATTCCTGCATGCCTTGAATTACACCATGGTGTTGCCGGGTCCGGAAGCGCAGCAGTTGGCGACGTATATCGGCTGGTTGATGCATGGCATCCGTGGTGGTGTCATAGCCGGCTTTCTGTTTGTGTTTCCATCATTGTTTATTCTTATTGCCTTGACCTGGATCTATCTGGCCTATGGTGAGCTGCCGGTAGTGGCAGGCATTTTGTATGGTATCAAGCCGGCAGTCACCGCGATCGTCGTGTTTGCCGCCTATCGTATTGGTTCGCGGGCACTGAAGAACGAGGTGTTGTGGATTATGGCGTTAGCGGCACTGGTGGCCATTGCCTGGTTTAAAGTGCCGTTTCCGTATATTGTATTTAGCGCCGGAATTATTGGTTATATCGGCGCCCATGTGGCGCCGGACAAATTCAAGGCCGGGGGCCATCATGGCGATGGCCGTGGTTCTTACGGCCCGGCGATCATTGACGACGACACGCCTATCCCGGAACACGCCAGATTCAAATGGTCCCGCGTCATTACAATATCTGCTATTGGTCTATTGTTGTGGGCCACGGCCATGGGGATCTTGTACAAACTATACGGCTGGGAAGGCGTATTGACACAAATGGGCTGGTTCTTTACCAAGGCGGCGTTACTTACCATTGGTGGCGCCTATGCGGTATTGCCCTATGTGTACCAGGGTGGTGTCGATACCTACCATTGGTTGTCGGCGACACAAATGATTGATGGCCTGGCATTGGGTGAGACCACCCCGGGTCCATTAATTATGGTCGTCGCCTTTGTCGGTTTTGTCGGCGGTTGGACCAAAGAGATATATGGTTCGGGCATGTTGCCGCTGGCCGGCATTGTCGCCGCATCGGTGGTGACCTTTTTTACCTTCTTGCCGTCGTTCCTGTTTATTCTCGTCGGTGGCCCGGCAGTGGAGGCCACCCGGCACGACGTCAAATTTACGGCGCCATTGACCGGCATCACCGCCGCTGTCGTCGGCGTGATATTAAATCTGGCTTTATTTTTTGGCTATCATGTGTTGTGGCCCAAGGGGTTTGATGGTTCCTTTGAGTGGTTCTCGTTGATTGTCGGTATTCTCGCCTTCGTTGCGTTGATTCAGTTCAAGTTGGGGATCGTGACAGTTATTGGTGGTTCGGCAGTGTTGGGATTAGCGTATTCATTGGTTATGCTTTACTTTACATGATTTCGCTTTCCTGACAGGTGAAGGGTGAAACTCGCCTATCTATAGGTTATGATTTCGACCTATGATAATAATAAGAAGTCTGGTATTTGCAGCACTTTGCCTTCTCGC
>CAJVXG010000052.1 GCA_913009215.1 uncultured Gammaproteobacteria bacterium
TAACATACTGTTTGTGGCGTTTTTAACATTCCTCTACCGGTACACACAGGACAAGGTTCACACAGAACATGCTCCAGACTCTCCCGTGTACGTTTCCTCGTCAACTCCACCAGTCCAAGTGATGATATCTCGCTAACATAGGTCTTGGCCCGGTCCCTCATCAGGACCTTTTCCAGGGCCCGTAGAACCTGCCGCTTATGTTCAGTATCGACCATATCAATAAAATCGATAATGATAATACCGCCAAGATTTCTCAAACGGAGTTGGCGCGCAATGGCTTGTGCTGCTTCCAGATTCGTTTTAAATAATGTTTCTTCCAGTGTTTTCTTGCCGACATAGGCGCCAGTATTGACATCGATCGTAGTCATGGCTTCAGTCTGATCAATAATCAAATAGCCGCCTGACTTAAGCAGAACCCTCTTTTGCAGAGCCTTTTGTATTTCATCCTCGACGGAATAAAGATCGAAGATCGGTCTTTCACCGGGATAATATTCCATACGTTGCTGAATCTCGGGAATAAACTCCTGCACAAATTCATTGGCCTTGTTATAGGTCTCTCGTGAATCGATACGAATTTTCTCAATATTGTCTCGTACAATATCGCGCATTGACCGCATGGCCAGACTCAGGTCTTCGTGAATCAGGGTGGCTGGTTTCGCTGTTTTAATTCTGTCCTGTAAAGATGTCCAGATACGATCAAGATAGGCTATGTCGGTAACCAGTTCTTCTTCGGTGGCCGCCTCGGCAACCGTACGCAATATGTAACCACCCTGGTTATCCTTGCTTCTCGCATGCTTGACTGTTTCACGGAGTCGATCACGCGTTTCTTCGTCCTCGATCTTTTGCGAGATGCCTATATGATCCGTATAAGGCATATACACCAGGTATCTTGCCGGCAGTGTAATATTGGTGGATAATCGTGCACCCTTGCTGCCTATAGCATCCTTGACCACCTGCACCAATACATCCTGCCCTTCCCGCAGCAACTCGTGAATAGGCGTAGATTCATTGCTATCGCCATTAAGGTTTTTCTTTATGCTGGCATCGGCAGCATGAAGAAATGCGGCACGCTCCAGGCCAATATCGACGAATGCGGCCTGCATGCCCGGCAGAACACGGACCACCTTACCTTTATATATATTGCTAACAATGCCACGCTGGCGCGCCCGCTCAACATAGATCTCCTGCAATACGCCGTTTTCAACAACGGCGACGCGCGTTTCCTGAGGTGTCACATTGATTAATATTTCTTCACTCACGTTTTGACGAGCCCGGCCTTTTTCAGTAGTTGATAGACTTCATACAATGGTAACCCAACAATGCCACTATAACTTCCTGTTATACTGGAAACAAATTTACCAGCCATGCCCTGTATGGCATATGACCCCGCCTTGTCCTGTGGCTCTCCGCTGTCCCAGTAGCGCATAATCTCCTCCTCGGAAAGCTCTCCAAAGGTCACGCTGCTCTCGCTATGTCCTGCAAATGCCTGTCCATCATGCAACAGAACGATACCGGAAAAAACCTGATGGCTGCTACCCGATAATAACCGCAGCATCCTTAACCCATCCTGAATATCGGCTGGCTTTCCCATTAATTCCGCGTCCAGACAAACGCATGTATCGGCGGCAAGAATGGGCCATGATTGCAGGCTCTGTTGATGAACAAGCATCTCGACAGCCCGTGCCTTTGCCAGGGCGATACGCTCCACATACTCCACCGGGGATTCCTCCGGTTCTGGCTTTTCCTCAACCTGTGGCACCAGGACCTCAAAAGAGATTCCAATTTGCTGTAATAATTCCTTGCGTCTCGGGGAAGATGAAGCGAGATATAATTGCAGACTCATAAATCAGACCACACTCACCGATGGTAAGGCATGTTATTCAGGATAGTCCAGGCGCGATAAAGCTGTTCTATTAACATGACGCGCACAAGAGCATGGGGAAATGTCATGGCAGACAAGGACCACTGTTCATCGGCCTGCTCCAGACACTGTTTCGACAATCCCTCCGGCCCACCTATCAGAAAGGCCACGTCCACACTCAGGTTGGCCCAATCATTCAGCGCCCTTGAGAGCTCAAGAGTAGTCCTGCTTTTCCCGTTCCTGTCCAGTACCACTTTATGACACTGCGAGGGCAGTGCCTGCAAAATGCGTTTGCCTTCCCGTTGCAAGATGGTTTCGCTATTGCATGATTTACCTCGCTTCTCGGCAGCAACCTGTTTCAGGTTTGGCTGGTAAGCGGATGGTAATCTTTTATGGTACTCATTATAGGCCTTGTTGACCCAGTCCGGCATGCGTTGACCAACGGCAATGATATGTATTCGCATCTGTTTAGCGATTCGGTTGCCTTGGTTTAATCAGGACTCAATGGATTGTACGAAGTTGCTTCCGCCCCATAATTTCTCCAGGGCATAAAACTCGCGCGTCTTTGGCAACATGATATGCACTACCAGATCACCAAAATCAAGCAAGGCCCACTCGCTGCCATCGAGTCCCTCCTTCCCCAGGGGCTTGATACCCAGTTCCTGCATACGGCGCAACACCTTTTCGGCTGATGAGGCAACATGGCGATTGGACGTACCACTGGCAATAATCAGATAATCTGTAATATCGGTAATATCTCTCACATCCAGTACACGAATATTTCTGGCCTTACTATCTTCCAGTGCCCCAATGACGGCATCTTTCATTTCTTCTGATTTCATACCTTGTGATTCAATATCCTCTAATTCGTATACAGGCTGTTATCGGCAATATACTGCTGCACTCTATCCGGAAGTAAATGCTCCAGTTTCTGCGCGGCGGCGACCCTGGACCGTATTGCTGTTGCAGATATATCGTGCGGGGTAATCTGGCAGACAAAAATACAGCCATGCGTCGATTGATGCAATGCTTCGGGATTATCAGCCCATCGTTGCCGAACCCACGCTGGCAGATTGCCCTGTTCCGGCAAGCTATAACCCGGACGTTGCATCACTACAAAGTGCGCCAGGTCAAATAGCTCTTGCCATCGATGCCATTTTTCAAATTGCAGAAAGGCATCCACGCCTACAATAAAACATAACGGGGCCTCTGCATACACAGATCGTAAGTACCGCAAGGTATCGTAGGCATAGGATGGGCCGGGTTGGTCAACCTCATAACGATCTACCGTAAATCCGGCAAGCCCCTTTGTTGCCAGCAGCACCATCTGCAACCTTTGTTCTGCCGTAGCATGTGGTTGCTTGCCCAATGCCGGCGTACCACAGGGTACAAATATTACTTTTTGTAACGACAACAATGATTGCACTTCTTCTGCAGCACGCAAATGACCAAGATGTACAGGATCAAAGGTACCGCCAAAAATACCGATAGGTGCTTGCAACTGTCCCTGCTGATCTCTCTTGTTATTCCTGGTTATTTCCGAACATGGCCATCGCCGAGGACAATAAACTTCTGTGTCGTCAGTCCCTCCAGGCCCACGGGTCCGCGTACGTGCAGCTTGTCCGTACTGATACCAATCTCGGCGCCTAAACCATACTCAAAACCATCGGCGAAACGTGTCGAGGCATTCACCATGACCGAGCTGGAGTCGACCTCGCGCAGGAAACGCCGGGCCTTTGACAAGTCTTCCGTAACGATGGACTCTGTATGACCGGAGCCATGGCACTGGATATGATCCATAGCGGCATCAACATCATCAACCACCCTTATCGACAGGATGGGAGCAAGATATTCGGTGTCCCAATCCTCATCGGTGGCCTCCTTTATATCAACAACAATGTCCCTGGTGTGCTTGCAGCCCCTTAATTCAACGCCCTCCTTGTGATACATCTGCGCCAATACCGGCAATACCGTAACGGCCATTGATTTGGCCACCAACAGGGTCTCCATGGTATTACAGGTGCCATAGCGCTGGGTCTTGGCATTATAGGCAATGTCGATGGCCTTCTGCCGATCAGCCGCATCATCGATATACACATGACAAACGCCGTGCAAATGTTTGATCACCGGCACCTGAGACTCGGCACTGATGCGTTCGATGAGGCCCTTGCCTCCCCGAGGGATAATGACATCGACATATTCCGGCATGGTCAGCATGGCGCCAACAGCGGCCCGATCCGTAGTCGCCACTACCTGGACTGCTTCTACTGACAGGCCGGCCTGTTTCAATCCTTCGTGGATGCATTCGGCAATCGCCTGATTGGAGTGAATCGCCTCGGAACCGCCACGCAATATGGCGGCATTACCGGATTTCAGGCAAAGCCCGGCGGCATCGGCAGTTACATTGGGGCGAGATTCATAAATAATGGCGATCACGCCCAGAGGGACACGCATGCGTCCGACCTGGATACCCGAAGGCTGGTAACAAAGGTCGCTGATTTCACCAACCGGATCCGGCAAAGCGGCAATTTGTCGCAAACCATCGGCCATGGCACTAATGCGATCGGCATTCAGCTCAAGGCGATCGAGCAATGCCGCATCCAGACCATTCTGGCTGCCGGCCTCCATGTCCCTGGCATTGGCTGCCAACAAGGCATCGGCGCGTTGTTCAATCTGGTCCGCGGTGGCCAGTAATGCCTGATTCTTTTGTCCGGATTCGGCGGCACTTAAGGCACGTGCTACCTGGCGCGCCTTCTGTCCCAGATCGTGCATATAGTCGACAACATCGCTATTGTTAATTTGTTTCTTTGCTGTGCTCATAATCTATTTATACACATAAACAGGCCCGGCTGCGAAAACCGCTCATGGCCAAACCCAGACATTGTAATTCCTGCCAGACATCTCCTGACAGGCGACCCTTTAATATTCTATCAGCTCGCGCGGCCCGTCTCAGCATTAATAACCAGTGATTTCCGGAGCTGCGCTTGAGGGCCTGTTTTACCAGTACCCTGCGACTGGACCAGACCTTGTGCTTCTGAAACACATAAGCCTCATTATCGCCACCCTGTAACTGCCTGGCTATAGAGACCATATTGCGCGATTCACGTGCCAGGGCCCAGATAATCAACACCGGCTCGGTGCCCTCGGCACGCAAGGTGTTGAGAATACGTAATGCGGCGGCAGCATCGCCCTGCAAGCAGGCATCGACCAGAGCATATACCGAGAATCGGGCATTATCGCTAAGATTGTGTTCAATATCGGCAACCGAGAGCCGCCCCTCTGATACCAATAGAAACAGCTTGTCGATCTCCTGGGCCAAAGCCAGCAGGTTACCCTCGAAATGATACGTCAATAAGGGCAACACCCCAGGCTCTGCCACCAGGCCCCTGGCCTTTAAGCGCTGCGTAATCCATGCCGGTAATTCCCGGGCCACTACCGGATAGGCAATACTGACCACGCCAACCTGATCCAGGGCCTTGATCCATTTGGTGTTGCGGGTTGCCTTATCAATCTTGCCGCATATCACCAGTAGCAGGGTATCGTCAGGCGGGTTTTCCAGGAATGCCTGCAGGTATTTACGCCCGTCATCACCGGGCCTGGCGTTCGGTATGCGCAACTCCAGCAGACGTCGCTCTGCAAACAGGGACAAAGACCGGCTGGCCTCTGCCAGGGCAGCCCAGTCAAAACTGCGATCCACATTAAACACCTGGCGATCCTGGAAGCCGGCCTTTTTTGCGGCATGCCGTATGGCCATACAGGCCTCGTCCACCAGCAGGGGTTCATCACCACCGATCAGGTAAGCCGATACCAAACCATTATTCAGGTGCCCTGCCAATTCCCGGGGTTTCAGCTGCATCTTTTATTCCTTATTCATTTTCAGGCTCGATAATCGACGCAGAATTTGCTGGGCGGCACGGTACCGAAGCTGTTTTAACAGATATTTTTCCTCGCGCTCTTTGGCGACGACGTTCTGGGAATCGAATGAATAATCCCGTTGCACATAGATGTCTTGCGAGGACAATAATTCTTTTTTATCCAGCACCAATCTGAAGCTGACTCGATACTCCAGCATCATTTCCGTGACCCGGCCGGTGGTACCACTGACTGTGAGCACACGACTGGTGGTTTTCTCCTTGTTCAGGATCAATTGCGGGTACTGTGCCTCGCTGGCCGATACCAGCTGGATTTTGGCCTGCTGGCGCAGGACCTCGCGCAAGATTTCTAATAATGGCGCATTAATAATCTTGTTGTCAGAAGAACGAATGCTCATGGTTGCCAGCTCTTGAGGCACTACAGCTTGCTGTCCTTTCCCCCGCAAATGAAAGCCGCAAGCCGACATCAGCATTAATGCCGATAATAAAGCGATGACCGATAACCCTCTAGACGACAATATTCACCAACCTCCCGGGGACCAGGATAATCTTGCGCACGGTTTTATTGGCCACGTGGTTTGCCACCTTGGCATCCGCCAGCGCCTGTTGCTCGATCTCATCCGGCGCCGCATCAGCGGCAACCTTGATCTTGCTGCGTAATTTACCATTTACCTGCACTATAAGTTCTACTGTATCCTGAACGAGAGCAGACTCATCAACTTCGGGCCAATCTGCGTCAAGAATATTTTCCCCATACTTTAACTCTTTCCATAACCTGTGAGTTATATGCGGAACAATCGGTGACAGCAATCTTAATAATATACTAGCGCCTTCATGCTGGATACTACGGTCAATAATCTCCTCTTTAACAATTTTGGTATTAGATACGTTATCAAAAAGCTTAGGGCCTGGAGCAGACTGATGTATCGTATTAAGAATTTGCATTCCTGCAGAAATCACAGTGTTGAACTGATTGCGCGAAAAATCATAGTTTGCCTTTTGAAGTAAACTATAAATCTTTGCCCGCCTTGATTGCTGCTCAGCGTTAATCCCAGACCAATCATACGGTGTTTTAGGAATCTGGTCCTTAACGCCCTTGTGCCCTATACACCAATTATTCTCTAATATTACGCCTAAACCCCATATTCGTTTCAAAAATCTGTATGCGCCGGCAACTGCATCGTCTGACCACTCCAGGGATTGCTCCGGTGGCGCCGCAAATAAAATAAACAGGCGTGCCGTGTCGGCGCCATATTTATCAATCAGGGCCTGGGGGTCTACCGTATTGCCCCTGGATTTCGACATCTTGCTGCCGTCTTTCAACACCATACCCTGCGTCAACAAGTTGGTAAAAGGCTCGTCGCAATTCACGAGCCCGGCATCCCTCATAAGTTTGTGGTAAAAACGGGCATAGAGCAGGTGCAATATGGCGTGTTCGATGCCGCCAATATATTGGTCGACCGGCAACCAGTAGTTGACGCGCTCGTCCAGCATGGCTTCGTTATTATCGACACAGGCAAAACGGGCGTAGTACCAGGACGATTCCATAAAGGTATCAAAGGTATCCGTTTCCCGCTCAGCTGCGGCGCCGCACTTCGGGCACGTGGTTTCATAGAACCCGGGCATTTTCTTGATCGGCGACCCGCTACCATCCACAAGCACGTCTTCCGGCAAGACCACGGGCAAATCGGCATCGGGTACTGGTACCGCACCACAATCACGGCAGTTAATAATTGGGATGGGCGTCCCCCAGTAACGTTGCCGTGAAATACCCCAGTCGCGCAAACGATAATTGGTGCGTCGCTGACCACAACCCATTTGCTCCAGTTTGTCGGCAATGCCGGCAAATGCCTCAGCAGAGGTTCTGTCCGTAAACTCCCCGGAATCCTGCAAAATACCCTGGTCGACATAGGCGCATTCATCAATAGCAATATCACTGTCATCCGCAGGCCGTATCACCTGCTTGATGGGCAGACTATATTTTCTGGCAAACTCATAATCGCGCTGATCGTGTGCCGGCACCGACATCACCGCGCCTTCGCCATAAGACATTAATACAAAATTCGCCGCCCATACCGGAAGCAGTTCCCCGGTTAACGGATGCCTGGCTTTCAGCCCGGTATCGACACCGAGTTTTTCTGCCGTTTCAATGGCCGACTCGGACACGGCAGCAACCTTGCAATCGGCAACAAATGAGGCAAGCTCGGTGCTGGATTCGGCGGCACGCATGGCCAGCGGATGCTGTGCTGCAATGGCGACATAGGTGGCGCCATATAAGGTATCCGGTCTGGTGGTGTATACCCTCAGAGGCTCGTCATTAACAGTAAAGACAATTTCCACACCTTCGGACCGGCCAATCCAGTTGCGCTGCATGGTCAACACGCGCTCCGGCCAATTCGGTAACTGATCGAGGTCAGCCAGCAGTTCCTCGGCATAATCGGTGATTTTCATAAACCATTGCGGGATTTCCTTGCGCTCCACCGGCGTGTCACAGCGCCAACAACAGCCATCGACGACCTGTTCATTGGCCAATACGGTAAGATCTTTCGGGCACCAGTTTACCGGCGCCGTCTTTTTATACACCAGACCCTTCTCGTACAAGCGGGTGAATAACCATTGCTCCCACCGATAATACTCTGGCTTGCAGGTAGCAAGCTCGCGTTGCCAATCATAGGCAAAACCGAGGCGCTTTAACTGTGCGCGCATGTAGTCGATGTTATCGTAGGTCCATTGCGCCGGGGGCACCTGATTGGCGATAGCGGCATTCTCGGCAGGCATACCAAAGGCGTCCCAGCCCATCGGTTGCAACACATTTTTGCCCTGCATACGCTGAAAACGACTGAGGGCATCGCCAATCGTATAGTTGCGGACATGGCCCATGTGCAACTTGCCGGAGGGATAGGGAAACATGGACAGGCAATAAAACTTCTCTTTCTTTGGATCCTCGCTGACCTCAAAGCACTGATTTTCCTGCCAATACTTTTGGGCCTCTTCTTCTACGTTTTCCGGGAGATAATGCTCGTCCATTACTGTTCCTGCTCGACAAAATACCAGAATAAAAAACGCTATTCTAACGTTTGCCGACCCTATACTCTATATGCGCCCAATAAAAAAGCCGGGGAAACCCGACTTTTCTGGAAAATGCATTAACCGCAGTCTATCTGATACCAAAATTGTATTTGACGCCTACGGATAACAGCTCCAGATCGCTGCCGCTGACGTCCTGGAATTTCTGCCATTCGGCACGCAGATTCAATCGACTGTTCTTGAAGTTGTACTCAAAACCGAACCCATACGTGGGATCAACACCGTCATCGGTTCTAAAGACGAAGCCATCTACTGAATTATCGGCATCCCAGAAAAATACACCACCCTTGCCGAAGATGGAAAACCGGCCAATACTAATCTTACCAACGACACTGACCTCTGCTCCAAAAACATCCACAACGTCAATATCACCTTTTCGATCAAATTCGCCCAGATTGATAAAAGCGGCTTCCACCGAAACATTATTATTGAAATTGTAACCGCCAAAAAACTTGAGGCCAAAATCATCGTCAAAGCTACTCGTCTCAACATCGCTCTTGCCAGCACTGCCGCCAATATACCACTTGGTTAATAATTTCTGTGCCTCGGCCTGTTGGGGCGCCATGGTACCGGCAAGACCAATGACCAGAAACAGTACGGCCAGCAATACGGATTGTTTTTTCATCTCATCACCTTTTTCTTAAATTAGAATTACGAACAACACCAGACTGATGAATCACTTTTTCTGTATGGTATCGTA
>CAJVXG010000053.1 GCA_913009215.1 uncultured Gammaproteobacteria bacterium
TGGCTTCCTTACCCAAAACCGTCAGCAATTTCTCATTCGGTATGGTAATAATGGAATCCACGTATTCCCCCAGATCTTTCACACCCTGCTCGGCAACCGCCATGCGTTTCTTGCCCTCAAAAGGGAAGGGCTTGGTTACGATGGCCACCGTCAGGATACCCAGGTCCCTGGCCACCTGTGCCACCACCGGTGCGCCCCCGGTACCGGTACCACCACCCATGCCGGCGGTGATAAAGACCATATCGGCGCCGTTTAATACCTCGGCGATACGTTCCCGATCATCAATCGCCGCCTGACGACCTATACTGGGATCCGCCCCGCAACCCAGTCCCTTGGTTATGCTGGCGCCTAACTGCAATATAGTCTTGGCATCTGATTTCTTTAATGCCTGCGCATCGGTATTGACATTAATAAATTCCACCCCGTCGATGTTGGCCTGCAGCATATGATCCACCGCATTGCCGCCGCCTCCACCGACCCCGATCACCTTGATTACGGCCTGCTGGTCGTATGTGTCCATTAACTCAAACATAACAATGTCTCCTGTTTTATGTAATATATCTATATCGTCACAATGTTAAAAATTTCCCTGGAACCAACTCTTCATGCGACTCACAATTTCCTTCACTCCTGTTTTCTCCTGCCCCGCCTGTATTCCAAAATGTTTCCCCTCCTGACTTTGTGCCCCAAAAAGTACCAGACCCACACCGGTGGCATAGATCGGGTTTTGTACCACTCCGGTCAAACCGCCAATCGACTGCGGTACACCCAACCGGACCGGCATATGGAATACCTCTTCGGCAATGTCGATCATGCCTTCCATTTTTGCACTACCCCCCGTTAGCACAATTCCCGAACCGATGACGTCTTCAAAACCACTACGTCGGAGCTCGGCCTGTACCAGGATGCACAATTCCTCCATGCGCGGCTCAATCACTTCGGACAAGGTTTGTCGCGATAACTTGCGAGGAGGTCGGTCACCGACACTGGGAACCTCGATACTCTCCTCACCATCGGCCAGCTGGGTCAGGGCACAACCGAATTCCTTTTTGATGTCTTCGGCATGCTGCATTGGTGTACGTAACGCTACGGCGATATCATTGGTCACCTGATCACCGGCAATAGGGATCACTGCCGTGTGACGAATAGCGCCCTCGGTAAAAACACAAATATCGGTAGTGCCACCACCAATATCGACGAGACAAACACCCAGCTCTTTTTCATCTTCGCTCAATACCGCCGTACTGGAGGCCAGCTGTTCCAGAATAATATCGTCGACCTCAAGACCGCATCGGCGCACACATTTAATAATGTTCTGCGCGGCACTAATGGCACCGGTAATAATATGCACCCTGGCCTCAAGCCGCACACCACACATACCTATAGGCTCGCGCACCCCTTCCTGTTTATCGATAATGAATTCCTGCGGCAACACATGCAGCACCTTCTGGTCAGCGGGAATGGCCAGCGCACGCGCTGCCTCAATCACCCGGTCGACATCATTGGCCTCCACTTCCCTGGACTTGTTCTTTACTGCAACCATGCCGTGTGAATTCAGACTGGTAATATGACTCCCGGCAATACCGACATAGACCGACATAATTTGACAACCCGACATCAGCTCTGCTTCCTCAACCGCGCGCTGTATAGACTGTACGGTTGATTCAATATTCACCACCACCCCCTTCCTCAGGCCACGCGATGGGTGGTGACCAACCCCGATGATTTCAATTTCGCCACCGGCCGTGACTTCACCGACAATTGCCAGTACTTTCGAAGTGCCGATATCCAGACCTACAACCAGTCTTTCATCGCTTTTCTTTGACATAATTAACCCTCATTCCTTAATCTGGTCGCAAAATTCGGCGCTTTGCGCCAACGGACTGCAAAACCATTGGTATAACGCATGTCCACCTTTGCTAATTGCTGTTTCTGCGGTGACAGTTCCTGTGTATAGACATTGGCAAAACGCTGAATCTCGCGTATATAACCCTTCTTGCTCATCAGTAATGTAAAACCGGCATTAACCTTAAGCTGCCACGAGCCCGTTGAGGTCATTTTTAATGACTCAATCTTCAGACCCATGGGTCCCAGAACTTCATTAAAATAATGCAAGTGCTGCAATACTTTTGGCGCTGTCCCCTGCGGCCCGGACAACAGGGGCAGACCGGAATAATATGCAACGGCATTATCGATGCGCACCACTTCCGATGCCGTATTGACCCATGCCGTGCCATTCCATCGGCCCATCAGTTTTTGTTCAACAAAGCGGATATGGATCTCATCCGGCCAACTTCGCCTTACTTCGGCGCGATATACCCAGGGCAGTGCCTCCGCCCTTTTTCGTATGGCATCAATATCCAGCGCAAAAATATTCCCTTTTACAGCGCCCATTACCGCATTGCTTAGTTCTTGCCGTTGCACACGCTCGAACCGGCCCTCCATGCGAATATTCTGCACCGGGAAGTTATCCACCCTGTATACCCAGTCCACGGCCAGTACCGTCCCCAGCACCAGGACCAACAATAAAAATACGCGCAAGCCATTGCGAAACAGGGACTCGTTGCTCAGTACCGGCCTTTTAGTGTTTTGCCGACGTGTCATTACTTGTCTCCAATATACGTAGCACCAGCTCATCAAAATCTATTCCGGCCGCCCTGGCGGCCATGGGTACCAGGCTATGATCGGTCATGCCGGGAATCGTATTGACTTCAAGCACATAAGGTTTGTTGTCCTGGTCAAGCATGAAGTCGACGCGACCCCAGCCGGAACAAGCGACGCTGTCATACGTTTGCTTGGCGATCTGCTGGATTTCTATTTCGAGAGCAGCATCAAGACCGCCAGGGCAATGGTATTGGGTGCTATCGGCCTGGTATTTGGCATCGTAATCGTAAAAAATATTTGGTGTCTCAATGCGGATCACGGGCAAGGTCTCGTCTTGTAAAATGGCCACTGTTAGTTCGCAGCCATCGATAAATTGTTCTACCAGTACTTCCTGGTCGTATTGCCAGGCCAGCTCAACGGCCTTGGGCAAATCACCCGGTTTGTCCACCTTGCTCATACCAATGCTTGATCCTTCCCGTGACGGCTTGACGAATACCGGGAAACTGATATTGGCCGCCTCGGTACTAACGTCGCAGCCGGGCATTAACAGCAGAAAATCGGGGGTAGCAATACCCAGACCTCGCCATAAATACTTACAACGTAACTTATCCATACCCAGTGCCGAGCCCAGCACGCCGCTACCGGTATAGGGGATGCCCAGTGTCTCTAACGCCCCCTGCATGGTGCCGTCCTCGCCACCCCTGCCGTGCAGCACGATAAAGGCACAATCATATTGCCCGGCAATATCTGTCATGGCGATATCCCTGACATCCACGGCATGGGCATCAATTTGCTGACGCAACAGTGCTGCAAGCACGGCTTCTCCGCTTTTCAGGGAAACCTCCCGCTCTGCAGAATGCCCGCCCATTAGTACCGCCACCTTGCCAAAATTATTGTTCTGCATTTGTCATTCTTCTCCAACAATCCGTACCTCAGGTTCCAGCCGAACCCCCTGTTGCTCGAGCACCGTTGCTTGTACTTTATAAATCAGTGACTCAATGTCCTCTGCACTGGCACCACCCTTATTGACAATGAAGTTGGCATGCATGGAAGAAATACAGGCCTGACCTATACAGAAATCCTTCAGGCCGCAACTTTCTATTAAACGGGCGGAGTAATCGTTCGGCGGATTCTTGAAAACGGAACCGGCATTAGGCATTTGCGTCGGCTGAGTATCACCACGCTTTGCCAGCAGTGCACTGATTTTTTCCTTACTCTCAACGGGGTCGCCTTTGGATAAACCGAAATGAGCAGCAACAAACCACTCCTCACCAAGCCCTTTGACAGAACGATAGGCGATCGTAAATTCCTCATGTGTTCTTTGCCGGAGTTTGCCGGTCCTGTCGATAGTTTCCACAGAGGAAACGATATCCCAGGTCTCGCCACCAAAGGCGCCGGCATTCATCGCCAGGGCGCCCCCTATGGTCCCCGGAATTCCACAAAGAAACTCGGCGCCGCGCAAGCCTTGCTGGCTACTGAATTTTGCAACCTTGGCACTGGGCACACCAACCTCGGCACGCACCTCTGTGTCCCCAATAGCAGACAAACCATTGAGGGCGCCGCTGCTGGCAATAACAACGCCGCGTATTCCCTTGTCACGCACCAATAAATTACTCCCCAGGCCCAGCCAGTACACGGGCTCGCCTTCCGGCAGCGACTGCAGAAATACTGCAAGATCATCAAGATCCGCAGGTTGATAATAGGTATCGGCCGGTCCGCCGACTCGCCAGCTGGTATGCCCGGATAACGGTTCATTGTTAAGCAACTTGCCGCGCAGCGATAATGATTGCGCTGCCATCATCCCGCCCTCCTTTGCCCAAGCGTTTCCGGCAAGTCGGCCGCCACCAAACCAATATTTCCCGCCCCCATGGTCAATATCAAATCGCCGGCCTGGACTATGTCTTGTAAATATTCAGCGGTCTTTTGTACGTCTTCGATAAACACCGGGTTGGCGCGACCACGCGCACGAATGGAACGACACAATGAGCGGCCATCGGCACCACTAATCGGTTGCTCACCGGCGGCAAATACCTCTGTAATCAATAACGGATCCTGGTCGCATAATACGGCGCTAAAATCGTCCAGCAGATCGTTGGTTCTGGAATAACGGTGCGGTTGAAAAACCACCACCAGGCGTCGCTCTGGCCAGCCAATTCTTGCGGTCTCAATGGTGGCCTCAAGCTCACGCGGGTGGTGTGCGTAATCGTCGATCAGTAATACATCACCCCCGTTTATAGTGACCACGCCATTAATCTGGAAACGACGCCCGATTCCGGCAAAATCCCTCAGGGCCCTGACGATGGACTCACGCTTTGCTCCCAGTTCATGGGCCACGGCGATCGCCGCCAGCGCATTCAGCACATTATGTTTACCGGGATGATTCAGGGTCACGGCCAGCACCTCTTTCTCGCCCGGAAATACCACATCAAACGACATACGTGCACCACGCTGCACAATATTGATGGCGCGTAAATCGGCGTCTTCAACGCTACCGTACGTTAATACAGGTTTGTGGATATCTTCACGGATGTCCCGGATAGCGGGATCGTCAAGACACAAAATTGCCAGCCCGTAGAATGGAAGGTTATGCAGAAAGTCTATAAAGGCCTGGCGCAACTTGTTGATATCACCACCGTAGGTTTCCATGTGATCGGCATCGATGTTGGTGACCACGGCAATATAGGGCTGCAAATGTAAAAAAGAGGCATCGCTTTCATCGGCCTCGGCCACCAGATACTCGCCCTTGCCAAGACGGGCATTGGCCCCGGCACTGTTGAGCTTGCCACCAATAACAAAGGTTGGATCCATGCCATCTTCGGCCAGAATGGAGGAGGCAAAACTGGTGGTTGTGGTCTTGCCATGGGTACCCGCAATAGCGATTCCATGCTGTACACGCATCAGCTCACCGAGCATCTCGGCACGCGGGATCACCGGAATCTTGTTTTTTCTGGCCGCCTGTACTTCCACATTGCCTTCATCCACGGCGGAGGACACCACAACCACGTCCACGCCTTTGACCACAGCCGCATCGTGACCGATATTAATATTGATGCCCAACCGGGCCAGCCGCCGGGTGTTGGCATTCTCCTGTCGATCCGAGCCGGTCACCTGATAATCGAGATTAAACAACACCTCGGCGATACCACTCATGCCAACACCACCGATGCCGACAAAATGTGCACGCTTGACCCACTTATGCATGGCACGCCTCCAGGCAATACTGGCTCACGGTTTCAGTGGCATCGGTAACACCGCAACTGCGCGACCGCTTTGCCATTTGCTTCACCAGCTTTGGATTACTCTGTAATGTTTGCAGCAAGTCTTGCAGTCTCTCCAGCGTAAATTCTTTCTGTGGAATCAGTATCGCCGCATCACGGTCAGTAAGAAAATGGGCATTGGCTGTTTGATGATCATCTACAGCATGGGGATACGGCACCAGAATCGCGGGACAACCGGCAACGGCCAGCTCAGAAACAGTCATGGCGCCGGCACGACACAGCACCACATCGGCCCATTCGTAGGCTTGTGCCATATCATCGACAAACTCGGTAACTTTGTCTTCTATCCGGTGCGGCTCATATCGATCTTTGGTGGGCTGCTCATTACCACGACCACTCTGGTGCCATATTTCCGGTCGGCACGACTCATCAATTGAGCGCATGGCCATTGGCACCGTCTCGTTAAAAACCTTCGCCCCCAGGCTGCCGCCAATAATCAGTAACCGTATTTTGCGATGTCCATCGAACAATCGCCTTTTTTTCTTACGCAGCTGAATAATCTCATCACGTACCGGATTACCGACATACACAACTCCGGACTTGTTACCAAAAGCGTCCGGGAATCCACACAACACCTTGTCGGCAAAAAAAGACAGCATCTTGTTGGTCAATCCCGGTATGGCATTCTGTTCATGCACTATCAAAGGCCTGCGCAACAACTTGGCCATTAATGCACCGGGGCCGGCAACAAAACCGCCAAAAGACACCACCACAGAAGGCCTGCGCCGACGGATGATCTTTAAGGATTGCACGAGCGCTCGCAGTAGACGCCAGGGCATCAACAGCCAGCCAAGCACGCCTTTACCACGGAGACCCTGGATACTGATCCACTCTATATCAAACCCGGCAACGGGCACGGTTCGCGCCTCAAGACCCTTGCGCGTACCCAACCAGAACACGTCGGCGCCCTGGTGGCGTAATTGTTTCGCCACCGCCAGACCCGGAAAAACGTGACCACCGGTTCCACCTGCCATAATCATCACGGTTATCTTCTTTGTTTCCATTCCTGAGTCCTGGTCTCCCGACTAATAGCAAGCAGAATCCCGACCGCCACAAAGCTTGCCAGCAAACTACTGCCGCCATAACTGATAAAGGGCAGTGTCAGACCTTTGGTAGGCAGTACCCCCATATTCACACCCATGTTGATCATGACCTGAATTCCGAACAACACACCAATGCCCTGCGCCAGTCTTGCGGCATAGGCATTACCCCTTTGCTCTGCTTGCCTTGCAATACGAAATGACTGCGTAACCAGTACCGCGTATAACGCCATCACACCCAGTACCGCAAACAGACCCAGTTCTTCCGCCAGCACTGCCAGAATAAAATCAGTATAAGCCGCCGGCAGGTAAAACATTTTTTGTATACTGGCACCCAGACCCACGCCGAACCATTCACCGCGACCGAAAGCAATCAGGGCCTGGGTCAACTGAAAACCGCTATTAAAGGGGTCGGCCCAGGGGTCCAGAAACGATGTCACCCGTTGTACACGATAAGGCGACATCAGCGTCAGCGCGATCATGCCGCCAACCCCGGCAGACAGGATAGATAAAAAATGCCAGAACCGAACGCCCGACAGGAACAACATGGCAAAGGTGGTGATAGATATCACAACCACAGTGCCAAAATCCGGCTCCTGTAATAACAGCATACCAATCACCGCTACCACGATACTGATCATGAGGATACCTTGGGTGAAATTTTTTAATTTATTCTGTTTTCTTATCAGGTAACCGGATACGTAGATCACCATAAAGATTTTGACGAACTCGGCAGGCTGCAAATTTATTACGCCCAGCTTGATCCAGCGCGCACTGCCATTGACCTTGGACCCAATACCCGGGATTAGCACAGCAATCAATAGAACGATACTTAACAACAGCAAGTACGGACCACTGCGCTCCCAGAATGAGACAGGGATCCGCATCACAATAAACATTGCCAGCAGTCCCAACGATGCGTAAATAAAATGCCGTACTGCAAAATATGTTTCATTGCCCATGACGCGCTCGGCATAGGAAATCGAGGCCGAGTACACCATGATCAAACCGATCACCATTAATGCTGTGATACACATCAACAAGGTTTTATCCCATCCAGACTGACTCTGGCCAACCTGTTGTGTTGCATAATGCGAAGGAAAAACGATCGTGGTCATGATCTTGTCGCCTCCTCAACCGCCTGCTGGAACACTTCGCCGCGATGTATATAATTTCGAAACATATCGAAACTGGCGCAGGCCGGGGCCAGCAATACTACATCGCCCGATGTGGCTGTTTTCTGCGCCTGCTGTACGGCATCGTACATATCTTTGGCATCCAGAAGCTCAACGCTGCCCTGCAACCCCTGTCGTAGCAGGGCGGCATCACGGCCAATAAGAATCACGGCCCTGGCATGCTCGACTACGGCCTCTTTGAGTGCTGCAAAATCGGTCTCCTTGGCCTCACCACCCGCAATCAGTATCACCGGCCGTGATTGCCCCCGTAGCGCGGCTACCGCGGCGCCCACATTCGTGGCCTTGGAATCATCGATCCAGGCGATATCCCCGTGTTGTTTGATCAATTGGTTGCGGTGCGGCAATCCAGAAAACGATTTCGCCGCACACAGCATCGCATCCATGGGCAAATCAATGGCGGACCCAAGCGCCAGAGCCGCCAGTACATTGGTATAGTTATGGCGACCAGCCAGGACCAGATCTGTTGTCGGTAACAGGCATTGCTTGCCCCTGGCGAGCCAGGTTTCGCCCTCCTGCAGCAACAAACCAAAATCCTCATCGCGCTGCGGCGCACCAGCACCAAAGCCTGTATAAGGTTTGTGTTGCGGTACGGCCTGCATGATGCGGTCATCATCGGCATTGACAATAATAGCCCCGGCCCCGGTAAGAATCCGGAACTTGGCCTGGGCGTATTCTTCTATCCCTGTATAGCGATCCAGGTGATCGGGGCTAATGTTCAGGATAGTAGCGGCACGCGCCTGCAGGCTGGATGTGGTTTCGAGCTGAAAACTGGAAAGTTCGAGCACATAATAATCCGGAACATCTTTATGCAAAAGATCCAGTACGGGCACCCCGATATTACCTGCGACCTCAACACAAAAACCGCCTTGCCGGATCATCTCTCCCAGCAATGCCGTTACGGTACTCTTTCCGTTGGTTCCGGTAATGGCAACAATGGGTGCCCTGGCCTCACGCACAAATAATTCTACATCCCCAACCACCTCAACGCCTTGCGCCATCGCCGCCGTGATGGCCTCATGCTTCAGAGATACCCCGGGACTCACCACCAGCAAATCCTGTTCGCCAAATAAAGAAGCCGAATACGGTCCTGTATATAGCGGGATATCGCCAAAGTATTGTTTCATATCGTTCAGCCTTGGTGGTACATCACGACTATCGGCGACACTGACGTCGTACCCTGATTGCTGTAGATAATTGACGCAGGAATAGCCGGTCTCGCCCAGACCTACGACCAATACCCGT
>CAJVXG010000054.1 GCA_913009215.1 uncultured Gammaproteobacteria bacterium
GACACCTGTCCCGGTGTCAATTCGGATAGCCCCCAGCGCTTATCCATGGCAAGGCGGACCACGGCATCGGTCGGGTCCTGGCCGTCCTCATAAAAGATATGGGCGCGGCGTTCATCCATCATTTGCACTTTGGTGACGCCGGGCAGTTGCGCCAGCGCGGCTTCATCGGCCGGTTCACGGAAGGCCGCCGTCAGGCTGGCCGATTGCATGTGTTTGGCCAGATTGTTGGTGGCCTCGCTCAATACCAGCTCACCGTGATTGATGATTTGTACGCGGTTACAAATGGCCTGTACCTCGGGCAGGATATGGCTACAGAGGATGATGCCGTGATTTTTGCCCAGCTCCCGGATCAGGGCACGAATCTCCCGAATCTGGATCGGGTCGAGGCCGACCGTGGGTTCGTCGAGAATGATTACTGCCGGGTTGTGGATGATGGCCTGCGCCAGACCCACACGTTGTTGATAACCCTTGGACAAATTGCCAATCAGGCGATCACCGCTATCGGTCAGACCGCATTTCTGCTTGGTTTGTTCGCGCGCGTCTTTGCGTTGCTTGCCCGGGATGCGGTTCAGACTGGCGCAGTAGTCCAGGTATTCATCCACCGTCATGTCACGGTAGAGCGGTGGATTTTCCGGCAGATAACCTATCTCATTCTTGGCGGCCCTGGGTTCATCAAGCAGGTCGTGGCCGGCAATACGGATGGTGCCGGTGGTGGGCGCCAGGTTGCCGGTAATCATTTGCATGGTCGTGGTTTTACCGGCGCCATTGGGCCCGAGAAAACCGAGCACTTCACCTTTACTAATGGAAAATTCGATGTGGTTGACGGCGATGTGATCGCCATAGCGACGTGACAGGTCCCGCGTTTCGACTAATATATCATTCATTATTGTTATCGAGTATTTGCTCCAGCCATTGCCGATGCATTTAATGAGGATGGCGGCCGTTTGTCAACGTGTAAACACCCGCGTTGAAAAAGGCTTTTAAAAATCGACGGTAGGGGCCGTTGTTGTTTTGCGTTAGAATCGGCCGCCAGCCAGCAACAGGAACAACCCGTGTCGTATACCGTCACTATACAACCAAGCGGTAAGACAATTACAGTCAATGCCGACGAAACCATTCTCACCGCCGCCCTGCGGCAGCACGCAGTGCTGGCGTACAACTGCCGCAACGGTTTGTGTGGCACTTGCAAGAACAAGTTGTTGAACGGCTCGGTAAGCTATGATCAGGCCGAACTCAAGGGCTTGAGCGATGCCGATCGCGAACAGGGATTAATTTTGTGCTGCCAGGCCAAACCAAATGAAGACGTGGTCATCGAGGCCGAACTGATCGACGCCGTCAGTGATATCGATATTCGCACCGTACCCTGTCGGGTGGCCAGCATGAAGCAGTTGGCGCACGACGTCATGCAGTTGCAGTTAAAGCTGCCGGAGGGCATGGGTTTGATATTCCTGCCGGGGCAGTATATTAATTTTCTGCTCAGCAATGGCGAGGAGCGCAGCTTCTCCATCGCCAGCGCAGCGGCTGACAATGAAATGATTGAGCTGCATATCCGCCATGTCCCCGGCGGGTTGTTTACCGATCATGTCTTTAATAATATGCAGGAAAAGGACATGCTGCGTTTCCGCGGACCACTCGGTACCTTCTTCCTGCGCCAGGAATTAACAGGCCCGATTATTTTTATGGCCGGCGGCACTGGTTTTGCCCCGATTAAAAGTATCCTGCAGCAGATGTTCAGCCAGCCACAGCAACGCGACATCTTTTTTTATTGGGGGGTGCGAGCGCAACAGGATTTGTATTTGCACGACCTGGTGACGCAACGGCACCAGCAGTTTGATCGCTTTCATTACATCCCGGTGTTATCCGAGCCGATGGACAAAGATAACTGGCAGGGGCGGTGCGGCTGGGTACACGACGCCGTGATCGAGGACCACCCGGATTTAAGCGACTTCAGTGTCTACGCCAGCGGTCCACCACCAATGATCCTGGCCGCCAAACCGGCCTTCAGCGCCATCGGCCTGCAGGCCGATCATATGTTCTACGATTCCTTCGAATTTTCCCACGAGGTTTAAGGGGCGTGTCTATCATGTCAGTCTCTTTAATCAAAAAAGTGCCGGAAAATTATTTTCCCGATGCCCTGTTAAGTAGAACAGACTACTTCCCTAATCGACTTCTACCGTTTTAACCCAGTTCAAATAAGGTATTGGACGCCGTGCTTGCCAATACGTGTCTGGGGTAATGCACCGGGCTGTTCAGTTTTTTGTTGCTATAGAGTTTGTGTTGCGCGGTCTCCTTGCTTAAACCGGTCTTGGCAAGCGCCTCATCGAATTCCTGCTGCGCTTTTTTGCGCGCCTTGGACAAGGACATCTGCACCCGGCTGTGAACATTTACCGCCCCGTCACCCGATGTTTCGACTGGGAGGAAATTGGCTTCCGGGTAGCGGGCGGTGACCAGCGACTGGATGCCATCGGATACACCGGAGGAGGGCATGCAGCCAAATGGCTTGACACTGATCACCAGGTGCGCCTTGTTGTTGACAAAAGTCTTGATGAGTTTGCCGACTTCCATGTGACCTTCCCCCCCGCGCAGTTCATTAGAATAGTACTCATGGCTAATGGCCGCGAGTTTATCCATGTCCGCCAAGTGATAACCCTTAAGGCCGATGGCACGTGCACAACTGTTAAATACCCGACGTAATACAATCTGGCCCAGCCAGAGCAGAAAAAGGATTCTCGCGGGACGAACATCAACCGTGGAAGATTGCGGAATGTTGCGCCGCCGTAACATCATGCGTTCATGGGTATCATACCGGGTTTCCCAAATAGTGTATAACAGCCACGCGGTTACCGGTTGCACCTCACACTCCGCCCCTTCGGATTCCAGAAAACGCTGCAAGCGATAATTGCCATCCCCTTCAGTGGTCATGGCCCAGAATTCCCCGATGATGGAGACCTTGGGTTTGGGTTGTAGACGGTTGATCCGGATTTTTGCCAATTCCTTCCGACAACGATACAAGCCGCGTAATACACTTTTATTTTGTTGCAAGGTTTCACACAGGATAGCCCGGCATTTCTCCAACGCCACATCCGTATTCCCGGCCACACTTTCATAAGGACGTATGCGGTAACCCATGGCATTGATCACATCGCTGGCGATGATTGCTTTAATAATTTTAAAGAAAAACCGGGGGGTCAGGGCCATGCCCGCATCAGCGGCGCTTTGTTTCATGCTGCCGGTATTCTTGAAAAGGAGCACCCGGAATCCGTCAAAGCCCGCATCGCGTAACGCCTTGCGGTATTCGGTGACATACATACCGAGCCGGCATGGTCCGCAGCCGCCCACCGCTAATAAGATATAGTCCCGGTTAATTTGCTCCACACTCAAGCCTTGCTTGTCCCGTAGCCGAGTGAGGAATTTGATCAAGCAACCCACCGCATAGTATGTGGGGTTGCACTGGCTCCGGTTACCGAATTCCTTGCCATATTGCAGTGACTCATTATCCGTGTCGCCCATCGCCATTGCCTTATAACCCTGTCCGGTTAGCGCGGCTTCGATCAACCGGTCATGCGTACGTGTTACTCCGTTGAATAGAACCGTTGTTTTTGAACGTTGTTGCCGACTAAATTCCTGTGGGTTTTGGTCATGCCACTGGGCGGGAATGTCAGCCAAGCCGAGACGCTGGCGCTCGCGCTCTTTAAATGCCAATACCTTTGCCTCGATTTCCTCAAAGTCAATGACATTGGAGATGTCCTGTTTGGTCATGTGATTAAGATTTTTCATACGCGTTCCCTTGGCTTCACTCGGTACCATGCACTTTCTTGTCTACTGTATCCATATCCGGTTCTTGCACTATTTCACACTTAGCCCGCGCCTGGGAGGTAGCGGGTTCATCGCCCAAGGCATGTAGATTTTTATAAAAGCGGACCGGCACCGAGTTATCGTGTTCAAGTTCGTCATCCAGTAGCGATTTCTGTTCCTGGTCCCCTTCGAGGTATTCCTGGTACGCATCATTCAGTAAGCCCCACTTGGGTGAATCCTGACAGCAGCGCCCGTGTTTCAACGCCGCCATGTGCATCCTGACCAGTTGGTGACGTTTTTCGCTGACCGCTCGTTCAAGTTGCGTGCGGCGATCAGCGACGTCCGCAAGGTGTTCCTTATAAAGATCCAGCGAGTAGGCATAGGTTTTGACGCGGATCTTGATGGAGCCACTCGGCTTGTTTGCATCAATATCGTGCATGGCCATGTAAGGGGTCTTGCTCGTCGCAAGAATTTTCTCAATCAAACCATAGGTAGGCGCATCATGACCGCATTTGAAACTCGATAAATCGAGGACGGCGATATTCGGGTGACGGGCCGCGAATTTCGCCGCCCATACTTTTTGCGCACTGTTGATGGAATAATTCTCCGGCCACACGTCACGGATATCAAATACATTTGATATCCTGCCGGCCCTGATGTCATCCGAGAAAAGCCGTTTGAGATACGCGGGATCCTTGGGTAGGGAGCGGATCGATAATACCGGGTACCCCAGTGATTGAAACTCGTCAAGTATTTCATGGTTAAGGCCGGGATCGTTATGATACGGTCTTCCCAGCAATAACAGTACAATATCGTTTTCCTCCTCCGCCCGGGTCAGAATCTCCAAGCCCCGTTGTTGCAATTCCTCGTCACACAGGCGCATCGCTTCCAGGCCCTGTTCACAGGCCCAGTCATTCTCATCCTGGGTGATATCCAGTCGTTCCCTCCAAAGAGTAAATAGTTGCTGGCGCAACAAATCGGGCAGCTCGAAGTTAAGGACATCGCTGAGGTACTGAACTTTGGCCCTGGCAAAGAAATCCTTCTCCTTGGTAAACGCCGCTTCAACCACCTTTGGGGTGCCGGCCACGATCGGGCAGGTCGTCAATCCCTGCGTGTACGTAATATAACTATGCATATGGGTAATACAGGGAAACCAGATATAAGCGAGCGGTTTACGCGCATGCTTATGGTGTATCAAATGATGTACATGCGCCAGGGACACCTTGGCGGGATAACAAGGATCAATCGAACCGTATTTTCCACCCTCCAGCCACATCTCCTCCGAGGTATGATCGGAGAAGACAATATTTCGCGGCTCAATACCCAGGGTTTCCAGGTAGGTACGCAGAAACGGCGCCACCATATAATTATTCAAGGCGCGCGGGATCCCGATACGGATTTTCTGACGCCGTAGCCATGCCTGTTGTGTACTCGCCTGGAAAGGACGGCGCACAGGTGTGCGTTTAATCGAACCAGCCCGGAACCACCGGCGCCTGACGATTTCGTCATCAATCAGGGTTCCCGCCACCGGCATCGGTTCCGGTTGGTAGAAATGCCGGAACGGCAGGTCGGCCTCATAACCGACGAGATTCGGATAGAGGGTCTTTAGGCGTTTACGTTCCTTGTTCAAGGCGATAACCGCGGCTTTGGATTCCACCGTACCCTTTTCACAGGAAAAGCCGGCGATATACCGGCTGGTACCGCCATCGGGCCGATGGGTATCGATAAAGGTGCGGGAACAATGATTGTCGCAGAAGGTGCAGCGTGTCGATTCATCGGTGCGGGTCGTATACACAAGATTTATCGCCTCATCCAGGCCGATAAAGGTGGAATGACCCCGTCGTCTGACCAGCCGCATCGCTTCCAGTGCGGCGCCAATGGCCCCCGCTTCACCGCAGTGAGGATGGACCACTATCTCGGCATCCGGTACCCGTTCCTGGATATAATCAACCTGTGCCTTGACTGCCGCCAGGTTGTACTGGGTGCCGCCTTGCAACACAAACTTGCTTCCCAGCTCACCGATGCGCGGGATCTGGACGACGTACTGCCAGATATTCTTCGGCAACACCATCGCCAGACCGGCAAATAATTCCTCCCTGGTAAAGCCCTCTTTCTGAAAATTGACCCGGTCGGTATCCAGAAAAACGGCACAGCCGTAACTGAATTTTGGCGACAGTTCCGCCTGGAAGGCGATTCTGGCATAGTCGCGCACATCGGTACCAAACTGGGCGGCCATCGCCTGCAACAACATACCGTTACCGGCCGAGCACTGGTTGGACAATCGAAAATTCTTGATGGTACCGTTCTGCATGAACAGCACCTTGATGTCCTGCCCGCCGATATCACAAATCACATCTACATCATCGCCACAATAACGTTTGGCGCTTGTCATGTGCGCCACCGTCTCCACGATATTGGCATCGCTTCTTATCGCCGTTTCCAGCACATCCGCGGCATAGCCGGTGGTGCCAAAGCCGAGGATATCCAGAGTACAGTGTTGGTCGGTGGCAAATTGTTTGATCCGCGCCAGTAACTCCTTGGTATCCTGGATCGGGTTGCCCTGCGAGAGTTGGTATTCCTTGGCCAGGATCTGACCGTGTTGGTCTATCAATACTGCCTTGGAACTGGTTGATCCTCCATCAAGACCGATATAACCACGGACATGGCTATTCGGTTCAAACACCGCCGGTGAAAATGCCGGGACCTGATACTGCCGCCGGAAGGCCTGCAACTGCTCATGATTATCGATCAATGGCGGGGCGACATTGTTCCCGAGCGCGGCCTTGCGGCCATGCCGTATAAATTCCTGCAACGCCTCTAGTCCCCGGTAGACAGGACGCGTCTCGGTCTCTTGTATACCGAACACCACCGCGCCAAAGGCGGCATAATATTGGGCATTGTCCGGCACCCGGATCAGTTCCTCGGGCGCTTGTTCCGGTGGAGAAAAACCCCGCTCCTCCCATGTCTCCGGAATCCGCAACTGCCAGCATTCCTGCAGCAACGGCAGATAAGTATTGGGCCCACCCAGTAGCAGCACTCCGGGGTAAAGCGTATTGCCGCGTGTGAGTACGGACAGGTTCTGCATCACAATGGCATCGATCAGGGAATTCATTACCTCGGCGGCAGGCACCCCCGCCTTGATCAGGTTGATGATGTCTGTCTCGGCGAACACACCGCACTTGGCCGCAACATGATGTAACTTGCCGGCATCAAAATGACATGTCGATAGTTGCGCAAAAGACATCCCCACTCTAAAAACACATTTATCTATGGTGGCCCCGGTTCCCGAGGCGCATTTATCATTCATAGAGGTAATAACCTGACGGCTGCCGGTCTTGGGATTTTCTTTGAACAGGATTATCTTGGCATCCTGCCCGCCGAGCTCGATGACACTGTTTACCTCGGGATGCAGGTACTCCACTGCCAGGGTGACGGCGTTAACCTCTTGTATAAAGCGCGCACCGATGGGTTCGGTGATGGGACCGGCGCCGGAACCGGTAATAAAGGCGTGAAAATCCGCCGTCGAGCGATCCGGAAAATCCGCTGCCACGGCCGTTAGCAACTCGGCAATCTTTTCTGCCTGACGGGTTTCGTGGCGTTCATAACGACGCCAAAGGATGGCACGCGATTGAGGATCAACCACGACACACTTTGCGGTTGTCGATCCGACATCAATACCCAGCAGTAGCATTTTACTCTTTTTCATTATCTGGTCATGGGATGACGCAATATGCACACTATGCCATATTCAATAAATGGTTTGTAGTGTATGAGTCAAGTAGAAACCTTCCTGGTTGTATGGATGTGATTCCTGTCAAATGCCCGTTGCGTAAGCGCAGAACAATAACGATAGCAGGTGACGGGCCTGATTCATGATGTTTTGCTTATCCTTTTATTTCATATTTGAAATCAGGCCCGGAAAAAATTGACATAAACCGAAACCAGGGCGGAAGAATAAAACGCCAATTGGGTAAAGATATCGACTGTTTTGGTATTCAGATCCTTGCCGGTGAGTTTGTCCAGTAGGTACTTTATATATGATCTCGGTAACGGCTGCTCTCCGAGGTATTTTTTTATTTTCCATTGCAGGTCTGTCACCAGGCAAAACCCGTAACCGAAAAAGATGCCCAGACCAAGCCAGGAGAGCGCAATTAGAATAATGAGGTACAGATGTGCCAGACGCAGGTCCGGAACTATCCATCCCGTAAGAACAAAGAAAACAATCACCAGATGCAGTGCGTGCAGGGCCTTGTCGGTAATAACAAGTACCGTTCTCAAGGTGTTGCCTGCGCCTGGGTATCGGCTTGTCTGAAGTGTTTACAGATTACGGCTTTGTGTTGCAGGACCTTCTCGAATGCCTGTGCGTATTGATCGAGAAGTTCCTGTTCGGCATTGGGGAATGAGGGCAGCCGGATAAAAGACTGGTTCGCCCTTTCGGTATTGGGCAGGCTTATTCGGGAGTAGTCTGGCAGGGCGTCGTTTCCCCCCAGCCGGGCGATGTGTTGGTAGTGGCCCTCGGTAAAAAAGGGTTGCTGGTGTAGTAACGGGTAACGCGGGACATCAATATGGCATCCCTCTGCCTGCAGTGCCTTGATCAGAAGATCTATTGGCAGCCCGGTTTCTGCCTCGTTGTAACGGATAATAAATTCGAAATAGGTCCTTTGAATATGATCAGGTGGTAGATAGGTGTGAAACCCGAGTGGCTCCAGGCGCCGGGAGAGAGTGCTGAGGTTTTTGTTGCGTCGTGCATTGCGTTCGGCAAGATGTTTGAGTTGTACCCTGGCGATGGCGGCAGACAGCGGCGCAATGCGCGTTTTGATTCCGAAGCTGGTTGCGGCAAAACGGCGCGCGGCGGTCTCCAGCTCGATAATTCGTGTGATGTCGCCAAGACAGGTGGCCTTTTCGTAGTAGCTGTAATCATCACATAACAGAACACCACCTTCACCGCCCGGCGCCAGCTTGTCACCTTGCAGGCTGAATACAGAAATGTCGCCCAGTGTTCCACAGGGCCGGTCATTCCAGTAGGCACCATGGGCATGGGAGGCATCCTCGATAATTTTTAAATTATGCTCCCTGGCGATGCGGTTTATCTCCGTCATCTTCGCCGGCAGCCCCCAAAGATGCACGACCACTATGGCCCTGGTTCGCTCGGTAATCTTTTGTTCAATGTCGACCGGATCGGGCCCCAGCCGATCCGGTTCGCTTTCACAAAAAACGGGGATCGCGCCCAGCCAGAGCATCGGTAGCACTGAGGCCCAGAAGGTGGCGGAGGGCACAATAACCTCATCGCCCGGTTCCAGCTCCAGGGCGTAGAATGCCGCCAACAGGGCGGCGGTACCGTTACAGTGGGTCAGCGCATATTTGCGACCGGTAAAGTTTGTGTAGTCCAGCTCCAGGTCCCGGATAACGGTATGTGTGGAGAGATCGCCATCGCGCATCACGCTGAGGACGGCCTCTTCGTCTTCACGGGTCAGTATCGGCCAGCGGTTTGCCCGTTGCTGATCCAGGGTGACAGCCGGTTTTCCTCCCGTTATGGCGGGTAA
>CAJVXG010000055.1 GCA_913009215.1 uncultured Gammaproteobacteria bacterium
TGGCCCGCCTCTTTAAAACAGATGCAGCCCAGATTGAGCAGTTGTTTAACAGCGCCCCGGCTATTTTGAAGTCCGGACTTGATTTTTCCACTGCCGCAAAATATGAAGCAGCTTTGAAGAAGGCAGGTGTCCTGTGTCGTATCAAGACTGTTGATATGCTGGCAGCAGCAAATAATAATTCCCTGTCTATTTCACCAGAAGAGCCGGGTGAGAAAATTAATATACTAGGGGCATTTAAGGGTGGCATTAAACCGGTACCAGTACCCATCACTTATAAGCTGGGTTTGTTACTGGTAGGGATATGTATGCTGATACTGCCGCTATTGTATATCGCGTTAATTGTTGCAGCGGCTTATATGGTTTTTTATCACGCAACAGAAAGCGCTACTATATTCAATAACTATTCCGGATTCGGCGCAGTAATGATCTATGTGGCGCCCATTGTCATTGGCTCCATCCTGGTTATTTTTATGATTAAACCTTTATTTGCAAGACAGGGAGAACAACATAAGTCTGTGGTTCTTAATCCGCAACAGGAAAAGCAGTTGTTCAGTTTTGTACACAGGATTTGCCAGATTGTCGGTGCCCCCACCCCGAAACGTATTGATGTGGATTGTGAAGTGAATGCTTCAGCCAGCTTTCGCCGTGGCCTGCTCAGTTTTTTTGGTAATGATCTGGTGTTGACTATAGGGCTACCATTGGTTGCCGGATTCAATACCAGACAGCTTGTTGGTGTATTGGCACATGAGTTTGGTCATTTTGCGCAAGGCACTGGTATGCGACTTACTTATGTTATCCGTAGTATTAACTACTGGTTCTCACAAGTTGTATATCACAGGGATGTTTGGGACCAAAAGCTGGAAGCATGGTCACGAGGCATTGATATTCGTATTGGTATTATATTGTATGCTGCCCGATTCTTTGTCTGGTTAACACGGAAGATTCTCTGGTGTTTTATGGTTACCGGGCACACCATCAGTTGCTTTATGTTACGTCAAATGGAATTTGATGCCGATCGATATGAGGCACAACTGGCCGGTAGCAACCAATATGGAACGACCTCGATGCGATTACGATCTACTGCCGCGGCTGCACAACTGGCTTATGATGATCTGGCGATGGCCTGGGATGAACACAGACTGGTCGATGACCTGCCGCAACTGGTTGGCGCCAACATTGGTGCCTTACCCGCTGACATTGAGAGTCAGTTTAAACAGGAGGTAGAACAGGGCAAGACCGGTTTTTTTGATACCCATCCCAGCGACAAGGAACGTATTGCCAATGCACTGCAACAAAAGTCTGCAGGTATATTCAGGCTGGAAATGCCCGCTGCGGGCCTGTTTGCCAATTTTAAGAAACTGTCAGAGCGTGTCACCTTGCACTATTATCAAAATGAGCTTGGTTTGCCAGTGAGTCCTGATCTGCTGGTATCCAGGGATGAGATAGAGCAGCACAAAAAGACTCTACAGGATCATTATGATGCGCTTGATAACCTGGCTATTGGCGCCTTTGATGTGCACCATCCGTTGGTACTGGATATTGAGAGCATTCATAGCACAGATACCCCCGAACAGACTCTGACCGAGCTGAAGAAGGTACGTGACGAGATGGAGATTATTAAATCCGAAACCGCAAATCTGGTCGATCGGCTGAACAAGGTCGATGAACGTATTTTGAGCGTGCGTGGGGCATCGACTCTGATCGATGCTGGATTCAAGATTAATCACAAGGATTTCTCGCTTGCTAATGGTGACAAGGATACGGTTGACCGGGCCTTGACCAAGGCGGCTAATGAGAAAATCAATGTCGTCAATTTATTGCAGGAAGCCTATAACCTTATAACGAAACGTTTCCATTTATCATTCTCCATGCTGGGCACACAGATGGCCTATAGCATATCGATGCCACAACAATTAAGGATTGAAGTGGAATCCCTGATACGAAGCTATTATCCGTTGGCATCCATCAACAAGATGCTGTTCGATTTCCGAACTCTTTACGTCACCATGACTGCTTTGCTGAATAATTATGAAGGCAATGAGGACAGTGAGGCATTGATTGGCAAGATCCAGGAAATACACAAATTGATACTGGATAAATTGCATACTATTCAATCCGCTTTGCGAGATACACCGTACTTGTTTGAACATGGCAAGGGAGATATATCTATGGCCAGTTATATTATTGATGCCGAATGGGACTATGAGGATATTGGCATGACATACGGAGTTTGTGAGACAGCTGTGGATAAATTATCTACACTTCATACTCGCCTCATAGGGCGACTGGCCTTTATTGCCCAGCAAATTGAACAGGCGCTGGGTCTTGAACCCATAGTGGTGCAAGCCAACCCACCGGCCCAAAGGGCCTGATTTTATATCTCCCTGGATGCTGTTTTAAGTGACATGCAGGCGCCGATAAATGCCGGTGTAGCGGTCGCTGCCGCACGCCGTAAAGTTGCCTAGCAGTTACAGCCACAACTTATGTATGTTGTAATCTTGCCTGCCAGAGACTAGCATGTCAGCTCTTGGCAGGTATTCAAGGGTATGACATGACAACAAATATTTTACTCCGCAGAAACAAGAACACATTCGTTTTATATCTCCTTGTTTTTTTATTATTTAGCCTGTTTGCGTTTTCTGCCAATGCCGGTAAATTCTCAAAAGGCATACTCTGGAAGATTGATGGCAAGTATAAAAAACCAAGTTACCTTCTTGGCACCATGCATTCAGAGGACCATCGTGTTATCAACTTCCCTCCAGTTATTCGTGATACTTTTTCCCGCTGTGACAGTCTGTCGCTGGAGCTGGTGCCGGATTTTCTAAATATCACCAAGACAGCGACCAGCGTTATGTATAGCGATGGTCGTTCACTGGATAAAGTGGTGGACCGGGAAACCTACCGGCGTTCTGTAAAGGCACTGGTTGCCTATGGTATTCCAGAAATGGCGGCTTCACTAATGAAGCCCTGGGCAGTCATGCTGACATTGAGCATGCCTAAACCAAAAACCGGTATGTATATGGATATCAAATTATACAGGATGGCACTAGCGGAAAAGAAAAAGGTGTATGGACTGGAGACCGTAGAGGAACAAGTACAGATATTTGAGTCCATGCCCTTAGAGAAACAAATCGTTTTACTCAAGGAGACACTGGATAATCTTGTCATGCTTCCATCCATAATAGAAGAAATGACGTTGGTTTATTTACAACGTGATCTGCAGGGCCTGGTGTTACTCAGTAAAAAATATGCCCCAAAGGACAAGGTGTTGGCGGAACTGTTAATGATCAGGTTGCTGGAAAAACGCAACAAGATCATGTTCCAGCGTATGCAACCGCGGTTGCGTGCCGGCAATGCCTGTATCGCAGTTGGTGCCTTGCACTTGCCCGGTAAAACGGGGTTGTTACAGACGTTGGAACATGCCGGTTTCAAGGTAAGCTCGGTCTATTGAGTGAGGTTTGTTGTGTGAACAAGACAATCGTCGATTATCGGATGAGTAAAAAAATTGGTTAAGGAGGATGGTATGAAAAGACTTTGTGAATTAAGCAAACAATTTGCTCCATTGATGGGCCGTATATTGATCTCTCATATTTTTATTATTGCCGGGTTTGGCAAAATTATGGGGTTTAGCAGGACTGCAGCTTATATGGCATCCAAGGATCTGCCAATGACAGAAGTACTGCTGGCGCTGACCATACTTGTTGAACTGGGTGGCGGACTGTTGATATTGTTTGGCTGGAAGGCACGATGGTCGGCGTTGGTAATTTTTCTGTTTCTAATTCCTGTGACCCTGATTTTCCATAATTTCTGGACCATTCAGGATGCCATGGCGCGCACCCATGATATGCAAGCTTTTATGAAGAACATCGCCATTATGGGCGCTATGTTGTACATCCTGGCTTATGGTTCTGGTCCATTTAGTATCGGCAAGGATAAATGTTAGTCAGGTCAGATCTGGTTTGATCTGATCGATAGCCGCATTTTTATATCCTGTCCTGATGACACAACAACTGCTCTATGCCATGGTGCTGGTGACGGGCCTGGGCATTGCCTGCCAGTGGGTTGCCTGGCGTTTACGTTTTCCCGCCATTGTATTGTTGTCGGTAACCGGCCTGCTTATAGGCCCCGCCTTTGGTGTGCTGGATCCTGGCAAAGATTTTGGCGATCTCCTTGAGCCTGTTATAAAGCTTGGGGTTGCCGTTATTTTGTTTGAGGGTGGGCTGAAAATCTAAAATTGCACGAACTAAAGGAGGCCGGTGCCGCATTACGGCGCTTGGTTACTGTAGGTGTGGTTTTAAGCTGGGGGCTTGGTAGTGTCGCGGCCCATTACCTTGGTGGTTTCTCCTGGCCAGTAGCCCTGGTGTTTGGGGCTATCATTGTGGTGACCGGGCCTACTGTCATCATGCCATTGTTACGACAGGCGCGCTTGCAGAAAAGACCAGCATCATTATTAAAGTGGGAGGGTATCGTCAATGATCCTATTGGCGCCTTGCTGGCGGTGCTGCCATTTCACAAGTAGCTATCGGCGTAGCTTGGGCCATTGGCGCCGCAGTAGTGCTGGGATTTGGTGGCGCTTATATGATGGGTCAGGCGTTCCGCCGTGGTTTTGTCCCTGAATTTCTCAAGGCGCCCATTATGCTGGTATCAGTGTTGGGCATTTATGTGGCTGCCGACCAGGTGCAACATGAAGCCGGCTTGTTGGCGACCACGGTTTTTGGTCTGGTACTGGGCAATCTGAGTCTACCCAGCATTGATGAGATGCGCCGCTTCAAGGAGTACGTCACTATATTATTGGTGTCCAGCGTATTTATACTCCTGACCGCAGATCTGGATCCCAGACAGATTTTGCATCTTGATTGGCACAGCCTGGCCTTGTTGCTTGCCATCTTGTTTCTGATACGTCCGATAACCATATGGTTGTCGACAATGGGTACCGGTCTGCCCTGGCAGGAACGCGCCCTTGTCGCGTGGATTGCGCCACGCGGTATTGTTGCCGCTGCTGTCGCCGGCGTTTTCGCACCTCAACTATTGCAGAATGGCTATAGCGATGCCAACAAGCTGGTACCCACTATATTTGCACTGATTATTACTACGGTGGTATTGCATGGTTTCAGCATTGGCTGGTTGGCCAGACGCATGGGTCTTGCCTCAGAGAAACAGAATGGCGTTCTTATTGTTGGGGCATCACCATGGAGTGTGGCGCTTGGGCAGACGCTACAGACTCTGGAGGTACCGATATTAATAGTGGATACTTCCTGGCATCGGTTGCGCCCCGCAAGACTGGCTGGCTTGCGTATTGGATTTGGCGAAATTCTATCCGATGTTATGGAGGAATCTCTGGAGCTGAATGATATCGGCTATGTCCTGGCTGTCAGTGATAATGATGCCTATAATGCCCTGGTGTGTACACGTTTTGCGACTGAGGTAGGCCGGACCAATGTTTTCCAGTTGCCGACCATTGATATTGATGAGCATGACAGTAAGGGTGTGGCGCGTACCTTGCGAGGCCGCAATGTATTCTCGGAAGATGCCATCTACGAGGAGTTGCTTAGTCGGCACTATCAGGGGTGGGAGTTCCAGAAAACAGGACTTACCGATGAATACGGCCATGAGGAATGGTTGCAAGACAGCAATGACAATATGATTCCATTGTTATTCATAGAAAAGAATGGCGATGTTGTGTTTTCTACGCTGGACAAGCCGTTCTCACCCAATGTCGGGGATACGGTAATCGGTTTTAATGACACAAAAAAGAAATGATAACTAGAAACGATAATTGATACCGGTACTGTAAACGCTGGAAGTCTCTATTATATCGGTATAAAGTTGGTTTTCTCCGGGAACCGGATGGGTGCTGGATTGTCTATCAGTGGCATGTATGTAACAATAATTATCCACTGACCGTCAGAAAACAAATGTCGAAACGAAAAGGCGCACTACAACAGGAGCAGTGCGCGGAGCAAAGCACTCCCCAGGCTTCGCTGCTGGCAAGATACCGGAAAATTCGCAAGGACTCCGAGTCCATTTGCAAGCCGCTCCAGGTGGAAGACTATGGCCTGCAAACCATGGCCGATGTCAGTCCGCCACGTTGGCATTTAGCCCACGTTACCTGGTTTTTTGAAACTTTTTTATTAAAGCCCTACTTGTCTGATTATCAGGAGTTCCATCCGCGATTCGCGTATTTGTTTAATTCCTATTATGAGACCGTCGGTTCCATATACCCAAGGCCACAGCGTGGTTTCTTGTCTCGCCCAACCACCGAAGAAATTTACCGTTATCGCGCCTATGTTGACGAACATATGCAGTTTTTATTACAGAATATATCTGAGTCGCGGCTTGATGAAATCAATATACGCAGCCAGGTCGGTCTGCACCACGAGCAACAGCACCAGGAACTGTTGTTGACCGATATTAAATACAATTTTGCAACCAATCCCTTGTGTCCGGTGTACAGGGAACAGCCTTCTGTAGCGAATATCCCAACTCAGGACATACAGTGGACAGAGCATAATGGCGGCATGGTGTCTGTAGGTGCAGATGGTGCGGAATTTTGTTTTGATAATGAAACACCGAGACACAATACTTTTCTGCATCCGTTCCGGATGGCTTCCCGGCCGGTAAGCAATGGCGAGTATATGGAGTTTATGGATGCAGGTACCTACGACCAGGTGGATTTGTGGTTATCCGAGGGCTGGAAAACTGTCAAAGAGCAGCAATGGCAGGCCCCGTTGTATTGGCAGAAGGTTGATGACAATTGGTATTATATGACATTGGCTGGATTACAGCCCGTTGATATATCTGCTCCCGTCTGTCATGTCAGTTATTATGAAGCAGATGCCTATGCGCGGTGGGCAGGGAAACGCTTGCCAACCGAATTTGAATGGGAAGCTATCGCCAGCGTACACGATCCGTGCAAAGGTCATTTTCTTGACTCCGGTTATTATCAGCCAGGGGCCGCGACTGGCAGCGGAATGTGCCAGTTGTTTGGAGATGTCTGGGAATGGACCCAAAGTCCGTATTCACCATATCCGGGTTTTACACCTTTGCCAGGTTCACTTGGCGAATATAATGGAAAGTTTATGTGTAGTCAGATGACCCTGCGCGGCGGTTCCTGTGTAACACCGACGAATCATATCAGGGCGAGCTATCGGAACTTTTTTTATCCAAGGGACCGCTGGCAATACAGCGGTATACATTTGGCCGAGGATGCATAATGGACAGCAGTAACGAGGGTAACCTGAATTTTTATGACCTGCACCCGAAACCGGCTGATTTTTTTGCCGAGGTCATTGATGGCCTGAATAAAACGCAGAAATCGATACCGCCAAAATTCTTTTATGATAAGGCTGGTTCCAGGTTGTTTGATGCCATTTGTGATTTACCGGAATATTATCCCACGCGTACCGAGATCAATATCCTGAAGCAGAATTCGGATGAAATAGCCGATCATGTTGGCGCAGGTTGTTTATTGGTGGAGCCAGGCAGCGGCAGTAGTCACAAGGTACGTCTTTTGCTGGATGGTCTGAGACCGCATGCCTATATACCTATGGAGATTTCCAGGGAGCACCTACGGCAATCTGCCGAAGACCTGGGTGGCGATTATCCCTGGCTGGATGTACATGCCACCTGTGCCGATTTTACATCCACAATCCGTCTGCCCTACTCACCCGAAGGAATCCGTAAGGTGGTGTTTTTTCCTGGGTCGACTATAGGTAATTTTGAGCCGGAAGAGGCCACACGATTTCTGCAAGAATTGGCAGGTCTTGTTGGCCCCAATGGTGGTTTATTGATTGGCGTTGACCTGAAGAAATCAAAGGACATGCTTCATGCTGCTTATGATGATGAGCAGGGTGTGACCGCTGCTTTCAATGTGAACCTGTTAAAACGAATTAACCGCGAACTTGGTGCAGATTTCAAGACAGAGAATTTTTGCCACCAGAGTTTTTATAATGAGCTTCTGGGCAGGGTTGAATTACATCTCGTTAGTCAATGCGATCATACTGTTTCGATCAGCGGAGAGTGTTTTTCCTTTACTGCAGGTGAGAGTATCCATACCGAGAATTCATACAAATATACTATTGAGGAATTCCAGGACCTGGCAAACAAGGCTGGTTTTAGACCACAGGCGGTATGGATGGATGACGATAGTTTATTTAGCGTGCACTATTTTATACCCCCCTGATTCTTGTCAAGACACTGATCATCACCTCTTCTTGTCGTAGAAGAATTTGTAAACGCGTTTAATAAATCCATTCCGAACCACCTTGTTCGCCAGCTTTGTTTCATCGGTAAATGGCATATCCGGGTATAGTTTCTGCAGGTAATCACAAAATAGTCCGGAGGTATATTGCTGAATTTGTTTATTTACAGCATATACTGGTGTGTCATCAAGTCCGCAACTGGGGGAGCGGCTTTTGAATACATAACCACAAAGCCCGTCGATATCTTTGCTTACTCTCTGACTATATTCAAGAATGGCATCAGTAACATCTATCTCGGGATTTTCGATAATCACGGCACGGTAAGATTGCCTGCCGTAGACTAAGTGAATTGGTGGTCTCGGTACCCCCATTCCTGCACCAACCTCAGGACAGAATGGACACAACCTGAAATACTGTCCAAGATCATGTACAACATGATGGTTTAGCTTGTGAAGACCGTCATATCTCACCGGTTCACCTGTCAGGCACTGACTGACACCGATGCACGGTATTTCTTCTTGCTTCATAGCGAGATGTACCGAATAATAAGGATGTACGGGTTAGTGCATACTGACTACAATCTGTAGTATGCCTGACAGGCTGTAGTACTGATACAAGGTTCTATGGACACTATAAACTGTAAATATCATCCGTCGGTTCCGGCACAATGGGAGTGTATAGAGTGCAATATTGACCTGTGCCCCGGTTGTATCAAGAAAGAGCCCCCACCATCAACGAATGCTATTTGTCCGGTATGCAATCGTTACCTGCAAGCAATTTCCATCAGCAATATTATTAAACCATTCTGGGCGAAGAT
>CAJVXG010000056.1 GCA_913009215.1 uncultured Gammaproteobacteria bacterium
TGACAAAACTGTGCGGATGAGTCAACCTTGCAATTCCGCTTCCATTTCACGAATTAGAGGAATAGTGACGCGTCGCTTTCTCTGCAACGATGTCTGGTCTATACGCTCAAGTAACGCAAATAATATTTTCATATCGCGCGGGTATCGACGCAACAAGTATTCGCTAACATCATCGGTAATCTCAATACCCCGGTTCGCAGCGCGCAGACGCAACGCCGCATACTTGCCTTCATCATCCAGTGAGGTCATTTGATATACCAGGCCTGCCCGTAGGCGACTGAGCAAATCCGGTAAACCAAACGCCATAGCCGAAGGTGCCGCCACCGTGGTAATGATCAACAAACCCCGACACGCCTTCATGCGCTCGCACAATGTGAATAAAGCCGTCTCCCATTCCGTATGCCCGGCAATAATATCAACATCATCAAGACAGACCATATTAAGACTCTCCAACCCATCGAACACCGCAGGAGACAAGCTGGAATGATCCTTGACGGAGAAATAGGCAAATCGAAGATGGTGTGTCTGGGCCAAATGACAGGTCGCTTGCAATACATGGGTCTTGCCGCATCCCGAGGCACCCCAAATGTGCATCAAGTGAAACTCGTCGCTGCCCTGATTGCTGCTAACAAGGTTTTGCAGCGTCTGGATGATTTCCTCGTTTCCGGTTGCCAGGAAATTTTCAAACGAAGCACTGTCCTGCAAACGAATATCGAGCGTCAGTTGTGCACTCATGCCCGTTGCTTTCTCGTTTTTTTGGGCCGACGTTTTGGTCCGGGTTTTTCCTGGTAATACTGCAATAAATGTCGAAACAGGACATTTAAAACGGCGGCAATCGGCAAGGCCAGTAAAATACCAAAAAAACCAAACAATTGACCGCCGGCCATGACGGAAAATATCACGGCTACCGGGTGCAGGCCGATGCGATCGCCAACGAGTCTTGGCGTCAGAACAAAACTCTCCAGTAACTGACCAATCATAAATACGACTACGACCCACAGCAATATCGTTGAGTCTTGAAACTGCATCAGGGCCGCGGCACCGGCGGCCAGCAAACCAATAATAAACCCCAGATAAGGAACAAAACTGACCATACCTGCCAAGACCCCTATGGGCATCGCTAGATCGAGACCTAAAATACTCAAACCAACAGAATACAGTAGCGCCAAGGCCAACATCACCAGCAACTGACCACGAAAGAAACTGGCCAGTACTTCATCGGTTTCCCGTGCAAACTGTTTTATTCTCGGTTGCTGTCCTGGTGAAAACAAACGGTAGAGTCGATCAACCACAATATCCCAGTCCCTTAACAAATAAAAAGTTACAATGGGAATCAGTGCCAGACTTAACAGCCAGCCCAACAGCAATGCGCCGGACTTCATAATTTTTGCCAGCACGATGCCGCCCCAATTACCGAGCTGTTGCCAATGTTTCATCAATTGCTCTTTTATGGAGGCCACATTGAGGCTGGGCACATCCTGGCCAAATTGCTGCTGCAACCAGGGAACGGCATTTTTCTCTACCCAATCCACATAGCCCGGGATTTTGGGGACAAACCCAAGAACCTGCCGTTGGAAAATCGGGAACAGTACCAACACAACCAGCAGTAAAATCAATACAAGCAGAATAAACACAATAACAACGGCCAACGTACGGGGCACACGCCATTGTTCCAGCCGATCCACTACAGGGTCGGCCATATAAGCCAGCAAAGCAGAAATCAGGAACGGGGTCAGGATTGGTGACAGCAGATACACCAGGGTGGCGCCGGCTATCACCAGGGCAGTAATGAACAGGTAATGCAGGCTCTCTGATCGCTTGTCAGACGTCTGCATCGATCTCTACTCTCCGAAAGCCCCATATCCAGATGTAGTGCAGACAACTGGCAACCGTGGTAACAAAAACTACGGCCATCAACGCCAGGGTCAATGGCTGCAGAATGCTGGCACCCGCCTGCTGCCATAAAACAGATACAATCAAGGCAAGCTGAAACACCGTGTTCATTTTACTGAGCAGACTGGCTTTTACCTTTAACGGGCCAAGAATGGATGTGTAGATAAAGAAGCCGCCCAACAGCAGAAAATCACGAAAGGCCACGCTGAGCAACAGCCAAACTGGAATGTGCCCCAACACGGCGAGCAGAATATAGGCACTAAACATCAGCAGCTTGTCGGCCAGGGGGTCCAGTATGGTGCCCAGACGAGTGACCAGATTGAAGCGTTTGGCAATAAAGCCATCAAGGCCATCAGAAAGACCAGCGGCCCAAAACAGGATCATGGCCAGCAAATAATCCTCTTTTAACAGGACCCAGACAAATACCGGCATAATCAGGATACGTAATATCGTAATCAAATTGGGCAGGAATTTAAGACTCATAATATTTAATACATCGGACCCGCATTTTTCCGTGCACTCGATATTTTTATAATTCGGCATCATTAGCAAACTATGTGCATCTATTATACAAGTCAAGGTTTACACCACAAAACAAGCGCAATACTATAGCGCCTCGCATAATACTGGAATTTGACGTATGGGCCGGAAAAAGAAGCCCTCATTGAGCTATCGGGATGCCGGCGTTGATATAGACGCCGGAGAGGCCCTCGTTTCGGCCATTAAGCCCATCGCCCGGGCCACAAAACGACCCGGCGTCCTGGACGAACTCGGCGGCTTTGGTGCGCTGTTCGAAGTTCCCAAAAACTATAAAGAACCCATACTGGTATCGGGCACCGACGGAGTGGGCACAAAACTGAAGCTGGCCATAGAGCTCGGTATTCACGACACTATTGGTATTGATCTGGTGGCCATGTGCGCCAATGACCTGATCGTTCAGGGCGCCGAACCCCTGTTCTTCCTCGATTACTTTGCCACTGGCAAACTGGACACCGCCACGGCCACCGCCATAATGACCGGTATCGGTCAAGGCTGTCAGCAGGCCGGAGCCGCCCTTATAGGGGGCGAAACCGCAGAAATGCCCGGGCTGTACCAGCAGCAAGATTACGATCTGGCAGGCTTCTGTGTCGGTGTCGTGGAAAAAAGCAAAATCATCAATGGCAGGCTGTCACAGGCCGGTGATGTATTAATAGGCCTGGCCTCCAGCGGGGTCCACTCCAATGGCTTTTCACTGGTACGAAAAATTATCGAAACGCATAATATCTCTCTGGCACTACCCTTTGAGGGCACGACCCTGGGCGCCGCTTTACTCACACCCACCAGGATTTATGTAAAACCCGTGTTAGCGGTGTTGCAGCAGTTCCCGGTTCACGCCATCTGCCATGTCACTGGTGGCGGCCTGCCCGGCAACCTGCCCCGCGTGCTTGCCGATGGACTACGGGCCGAGCTGGACTCGAACCGCTGGAATGCCGCACCTGTATTCGACTGGCTACAGACCCAGGGCAACGTAGAACAGAAGGAAATGTACCGCACCTTTAACTGTGGCATTGGCCTGGTACTGGTCGTTGCTGCCGATATTGCCGACGATGTTTTACAACAACTGGAGCAATTGGGAGAACAAGCCAGCATTATCGGCCAATTACACAACAACCCTGACAATAAAGAACGAGTCAGTATTAGCTAATGAATATTGTCGTACTGATTTCCGGGCGCGGTTCCAATCTGCAATCCATTATCGACAAGAAAGAAGAAGGGGAACTGGATATCACAATTGATGCCGTAATCAGTAGCGTGCCCGATGTTTTGGGTTTGCAGCGTGCCAAAAAAGCCGGTATCAGCACCCATGTCATTCATCATGAAAAATTTACCGGTCGAGAGGCCTTCGATCAGTCCCTGCAGGATTGCATCGATCAGTACCACCCACAGCTGGTCGTCCTGGCCGGATTTATGAGAGTACTAAGCCCGGCCTTTGTCGCCCACTATCAGGGAAGATTAATTAATATCCACCCCGCCCTGTTACCAAAATTTCCGGGGTTGAACACCCACCGGCGCGCCATTGAGGCCGGTGAGAAAGAACATGGGGTCAGCGTCCATTTCGTTACCGCCGAGGTCGATGGCGGCCCGGTGATCGCACAAGCCAAAGTCGAAATAAAAGCGGACGATACCACAGACACCCTGGCAACACGTGTCCTGGAACAAGAGCATATTCTTTATCCGCGTGTTTTGCGGTGGTTCTGCGAAAACAGGATTACTTTAAAAAAGAAGGAAGTTTATTTTGACAACACCAGGCTCGGTATCGAGGGCATGGTAATAAATTAAAGCTATGGTCCCTGCGATTTTTATATAAGCATATTATTAATTACTATATATTATAAGCACTTGATAAAACAGGTTCATTTGATGCTCCCTAATATCCAGCTATCCAGCAAAAATCACTATTTAATTAATTCTTTGCCACGTACACTAACCGGCCCTGATTTGACAGGAACTCCCGGATTATTTGGAATAAATTAAGAGTTGTCCCGTCTAACGGAACAACTGGGTACAAAAACGAATATTTTATGGATGTGCTTAACTTCTTCTGCCGGACTCGTGAAGGAAAAAAACGATTAGAGGAACGTCGATCCCGGCTGTTCCGAATCGCCTACTCCTGGAGCCATAATGCGGCCCTGGCCGATGACCTGGTACAGGAAACCCTGACCAAAGCCATGCAAAAATCTTCGCAATTGCGCGACCAGAAAGCAGGTGACGCCTGGTTGTTCACCGTCATGTCGAACTGCTATCGTGACCACTTCCGACGCAGCAAACCGACTGACGAGTTCGAGGAGGGCGATCTGATTAACGAGCAGACCCCGGAAACAGAGACCTCACGACACCAAATTGTCAAGCACGTCAGGGCAGCAATAGCGGCATTAGCGGAAGGACAGCGACAGGTGATTACCCTGGTGGATCTGGAAGGATTCAGTTATGTGGAAGTGGCCGAAATTCTCAATGTCCCCATTGGAACCGTAATGAGTCGTTTATGCCGTGCCCGCAGGGCCTTGAAAGAACGAATCCTGCATGACAGCAAGAAAAACACGGAAGTAGCCGAGTCCAGGATCAGGAGAGTGAGATGAAACATGAAGACCAATTTTCGGACGAATATCTCAATGCCTTTGTCGATGACCAACTGACCCCGGAAGAACGGACACAGGTCTACGAGGCCATTAACAACGATTCTGAACTAAACCAACGTGTTTGCGAGCTTCGTAAATTGCACGATCTGGTACAAATGAGCTATGAGCGCCTGCCACCCATGTCCAGTAGTATAGATTCGGCTCCGATTAGTCGACGCTATTGGGCTATCGGTATTGCCGCCGGTCTGGCATTGGTGCTCGGAGTACTGCTGGGCTGGGGCCTGGCTGGCGACAAACCGGCCCGAGCCACGATTGCACAAATTACACAACAAACCATACCGGGCAACATTGTTCCTGTTATCTCAAGCAAGGATGAATTCCTCCGCGGTAAAGGTTTTGCCAGCGATAAAAAAATCCAGGTCAAGGTATTAATCCATCTTAATACCGGTAATCCGGGGCGGTTCAAGGAAGCGTTGAACGATGTCAGGGGTCTGATGCATTACTACCGCAGCAAAAACATCAATGCCCGCGTTGAGATAGTGGCCAATGGTAAAGGCCTCAGTATGCTGCGTGTCGACACAACACCATTTGCCAAGGAAATTAAACAGCTTCAAGCCGAATACAAAAATCTACGGTTTGTAGCCTGCAAAAATACTATCGACCGACTGGCACGAGAAAAGGGTATTATAGCCCGACTACTCCCCGGTGTGGTCGTAATTGACTCTGGTGTGGTGCAGATCATGCGGCGCCAACAACAGGGCTGGGCCTATATCCAAGTCTAGTTATAATCATAATCAAACAAGGTTTTCACTGTTAATTAATTTAAAGGAGTTCCATAAATGAAGAAACTAATTGCAATTGCAATGATAGGCATATTGGCCATTGCAGTCGGTATAAGTCCAGCCATGGCCGGTAAATACAAAAAACAGAAAGTTGTTTATCATATCAACTATGACAACCCAAAACGTCAAAATGGCGCTCTGCGTAACATCCAGAACCACATTAACGCTGTTCGTGCGAAGAACCTGGACCTGCGTGTCATCATCCATGGCAAGGGCTACACTATGCTGAAGCATGCCAACACCGATGCCAATATGGCTGGAAGAATCGACAACCTGAAAAGTCAGGGTGTGAAGTTCAACATTTGTAATAACACTCTGCGCGGCAAGAAAATTGATTACAAAAAAGACCTGCACGACGTAAGCAAAGAAGACATCGTTCCCAGTGGTGTTGCTGAACTGGCTTACCTGCAAGCCAAAGGTTACGCCTACATCAAGCCCTGATTTGGCTTAAAATCACATGAAAAGGCCCGCTATGCCGCGGGCTTTTTTTTGCCAAAAGACTTCACAAATACCTGAATTTTCGTATCCCATCACCATTCATCGGGTATGCCCGTATTGACAACTTGCAATATATTGAATTATCACTATTTTTTCAGCCGACAGAAATCCTGATTTCCTGGTTTATTACGAATCCCGGCATTCTGCCTCTGTTATACTGCCCACGCTGTCTGCCAGGGATGACACCGTCCGAAGTTGATAAAAATGAGGTTACAAGACCATTATGTACGATCCGCTGTTTGACCTACCCTGGTGGGGTTCGCTACTCGTATTCATTGCCCTGACTCAAATTACTATTGCCGGGGTTACCATTTTCCTGCACCGCAATCAGGCACATCGGGCACTGGATTTGCATCCGATCGTGAGTCACTTTTTTCGCCTCTGGCTCTGGATGACCACCGGCATGGTAACCAGGGAATGGGTGGCCATACACCGCAAGCACCACGCCAAAGTGGAAACCGAAGACGACCCGCATAGCCCGGTTGTAAAAGGCATCAACAAGGTATTGTGGGGCGGCGTACTGCTCTATCGAAAAGAAGCCGAAAATCAGGAAACGATGAATAATTATGGCCATGACACACCCAATGACTGGTTGGAGCGTAATATATATTCGCCCTGGAACAAGGTTGGCATCTTGATACTCATGGCCATTTATTTAACTGTCTTCGGCCTTGGCCTCGGCCTCTTGTTCTGGATCATTCATATGCTATGGATCCCGTTCTGGGCCGCAGGCGTCGTCAATGGTATTGGCCATTACTGGGGTTATCGTAACTTCGAGGTCAAGGACGCCAGCACCAATATTATCCCCTGGGCGTTCTGGATTGGCGGCGAAGAGCTACACAACAACCATCATACGTATCCCAGTTCGGCCAAGTTCTCGGTGAAACCGTGGGAATTTGATATTGCCTGGCTCTACATCCGCCTGATGTCTATGGTCGGTCTGGCAAAAGTACGCAAAGTAGCGCCAAAACCAGTGTACGACACTGAAAAAACCACATGTGATATCGATACCGTCAAGGCCGTCATTCGCAACCGCTTCCAGATCATGTCCCGATTCACCCGTGATGTGCTGTCCAGCGTCTGCCGGGAAGAGCTGCAAAAGGCAGATCCTGGTGACCATGAAAACCGGGGCTTGCTGAAACGGGCCAGGCGACTGTTAAAGAAAGCACCGGAGCGACTCAGTGAAAACAGCCAGGCTCAGGTGAACCAGATCCTGAAAAAAAATACGACACTGGAAACGGTCTATAGCATGAAAAAGAAACTACAGGACGTCTGGCAACGTTCCGCCACCACCCAGGATAATCTGTTGCATGCCCTGGAGGAATGGTGCCGACAGGCCGAAGCCACCGGTATTCAGGCGCTGAGAGATTTCTCCCGGAAATTAAGAACATACTCACTGGCTCCGGCCTAGAGAAAGAAGTCCATCAACAAGACATTAAAAAACCCGCAAATGCGGGTTTTTTAATGTCTAAAGACAAGCTCTGCCGGGTTACATCAGTTTCTCTGACAATCTCTGGTGCAGCGGGCTGGTGCGGGGAAAATGCGCCAGCAAGAACTCCATCTGATCGGCCAACACCCTTCTGCCCTGCAGGTAGACGTATTCGGCGTGGGTCGGCGCAAAGGGTACCGCCAGCAATTGCATATTGGCCTGTTCCGGGGTGCCGCCGGCCTTGTGATTATTGCAGCGCTTGCAGGCCGTCACCACGTTGGTCCAGCCATCGGTACCGCCCGTACTCAGCGGTTTGACGTGGTCCCGGGACAAGTCCCGGGCCAGGAAGCAAGAACCGCAATAAAGGCACATATGGGCGTCTCTGGCGAACAAGGCAGTGTTACTTAATGGCGGTTGATAACCGGCACGCACCTTGGCCAGGGAACGACTGTCGCCGTAGGTGGCAATAATGGAATTGACATCAACGATGCTGCGTACGCCGGTCCTGGCATTATAACCGCCATGGATACTGTACAGCAAGCTGCCGCAGGCGTAGGCCACCTGCTCCAGATGATAGTAACGAACGGCATCCCTGAAATCGATCCAGCCTAAAGGCATACCAGCGACATCCGTCCTCAATACTTGCTGATTCAGCGCATTCACGGCGCAGCCATCTCCTTGATAGTTATAATTCTAGTCAATGAATACAGTCATCGGGTCAATATATTAGTCAAATCCAGACCATTTTGTATATCTCTTGTACGCCATTTTCGTCAAGTAATAAACAAAAAAGCCCGGAAATCCGGGCTTTTTTGTTTATTTGGTCGGAC
>CAJVXG010000057.1 GCA_913009215.1 uncultured Gammaproteobacteria bacterium
CATCCAGGCTACACTGCTACTGCCAGCCGGCCATGAAAAGCAAAAATCCTTACCATGGCGGTCCGACGGACCGCCCTTGATATTTTCTTTGCGCCTTTGCGCCTTTGCGTCAAATGTTCATATTCAGCAAGTAGCCCGGATGCAATAAAATGTAATCCGGGAAACAGCGGTTATATCCCTGGATTCCGCTACGCTCCATCCAGGCTACACTGCTACTGCCAGCCGGCCATGAAAAGCAAAAATCCTTACCATGGCGGTCCGACGGACCGCCCTTGATATTTTCTTTGCGCCTTTGCGCCTTTGCGTCAAATGTTCATATTCAGAAAATTCTTTAACAAAGCATGGCCGTGCTCGGTCAAGAACGATTCGGGATGGAATTGCACCCCTTCGACCACGAGCTCCTTATGGCGCATCCCCATGATTTCTTCGTCATCGGTCCATGCCGTAACCTCAAAACAATCCGGCAGACTGGCACGATCGACGACCAGGGAATGATAACGGGTCGCTTCAAACGGATTGCCTAGTCCGGTAAAAACACCAACACCATGATGATGGATCATGGATGTTTTGCCGTGCATCAACTGTCGGGCATGAACAATCTTGCCGCCAAAGGCCTGACCGATACTCTGGTGACCCAGACAAACGCCCAGTACCGGTATTTTACCGGCAAAATATTTAATCGCCGCCACTGAAATACCGGCCTCATTAGGGGTGCACGGCCCCGGTGAAATCACCAGATGTTGTGGCTGCAGTTCGGCAATAGCGTCTACCGTGATCTGGTCGTTGCGAAACACGCGTACCTCCTGTCCCAGCTCGGCCAGATACTGCACCAGGTTATAGGTAAAGGAATCGTAATTATCGATCATTATTAACATATTAATTCTCGACGCAAAGGCGCAAAGTTAACTAAAGTTTATTCACGATCCGTTTCACACCATCACGTAACTTTGGAACATTAAAATTAATCAATAAACCCAGCTTCAGGCCGCTCATTTTCAGATACGAAAGCAGTTGAGCCATATGAACAGGTAGTATCGTCTCAACCGCTTTCAGCTCAACAACGAGTCTATCTTCAACAATCAAATCGACCCTATATGCATCTTCAAATTCTATGTCTTTATATTGAACCGGTAATGGAGCTTCAGTTGTGATATTGAATCCTTGTAGCTTTAGTTCATACGCTAAACATTTCTGATATATGCCTTCCAAAAGGCCGGGGCCAATCGTTTTATGCACATCAATGGCTGCACCTATTATACTTCTTGATAACTCATTCTCATCTTTTACCTTTTCGTCCATGATGACAATCTCTCCTCCCTACTCTGCGCGATGTACATGGACGTACGAGTGTCGCGGGTGCAGGGATGCGCAAGAGCGACCCTTTGCGCCAAAAAATTAGTTTAACCCAGCTGCGGCCATGGCGGCAGCGCAAAATATTGCCCGGGCCTTGTTCATGGTTTCTTTCCACTCCAGCGCCGGAACCGAATCGGCAACAATACCGGCACCGGCCTGGATATACAGGATGTTATCCTTGATCACGGCGGTACGAATGGCAATCGCGGTATCGGCATTACCGTCCCAACCAATGTAACCCACCGCCCCGGAGTAGACACCACGCTTCACCGACTCCAGCTCGTTGATAATCTCCATCGCCCGTACCTTCGGCGCCCCGGAGACCGTGCCTGCCGGAAATGTAGCTCTTAGAACATCAATAGCATCAAGTCCATCCTGTAGTTGCCCGGTCACATTGGACACAATGTGCATCACATGCGAATAACGCTCTACGGTCATGTTGTCGGTCAACTCGACACTACCGGTCCTGGCCACCCGGCCCACATCATTGCGTCCCAGGTCCACCAACATCGAATGTTCCGCCTGTTCCTTGGGGTCAGCCAACAGCTCCTGCTCCATGGCCACATCCTCCTCCTCGGTCTTACCACGCCGTCGCGTACCGGCGATGGGTCGCACAGTAACCAGGTCGTCTTCCAGCCTGACCAGAATCTCTGGCGATGAACCGACGACATCAAAATCACCAAGATTGAGATAGTACATATAAGGGGACGGATTCAGGGTGCGCAATGCCCGGTACAGGTTGATGGGCGCCGCCTGAAACGGAATCGACAAACGTTGCGACAACACCACCTGCATGATGTCACCCTCCTGGATATATTCACGACAACGTTGCACCGCCTGTTCAAACTTCTCCTGACTAAAACCGGACACAAAATCCGACTCGTCAATGGAGTCCGTAACACTGGACTCGGGGATGGGCACCGCCTGGCGTAAACGCCCAACCAGCTCATCAAGACGGTCATGGGCCCGCTGATAGGCATTCTCTATCCTCGGGTTGACATGAATCACCAGATACAATTTGCCACTGAGATTATCGAACACGACAACTTCATCGGATACCATCAGCAGGATATCCGGCGCACCGATGGCATCCTCTTTTTCCAGATCGCCCAGTTTGGGTTCGATATAGCGAATGGTCTCGTAACCAAAGTAACCTACCAGCCCCCCGGTAAAACGCGGCAGACCTGCAACCGGGGCCGGCGCATAACGCTGCCTGAATTCACGGATATAGGCCAGTGGGTCATCAACCTTCAAGGTTTCCGTGACCTCATTGTCGCGCTCAACGGTAACGTCATAGCCATAGATACGCAGGATAGTCCGACACGGCAACCCAATAATGGAGTAACGGCCCCACTTCTCACCACCCAGCACCGATTCGAAAAGATAGGAATACGGGCCATCGGCCAGTTTGATATAGGCACTCAAAGGCGTATCGAGATCCGCCAGCACCTCGCGCATCACCGGGATACGGGTATAGCCTTCTTCGGCAAGACGATTAAATTCGGATAGATTGATTGTCATGATTCACCATTAAGATCACAAGTTTAAGAGAACAGCCCACAATTACAAAGCGATGTTTCACCATCGCCAGCGATTGCTGCCTGTGCTCTCCTCGTTGTGTCTTAATAGCGTCATGTCAGGAATACAGTTGTATCGTGTCTGTCAGTTCGGTCAGTGACTGTACCACAGCATCGGGATGAAATTCATTAACATCCTGCCCCCTATTATAGCCGTAGGGTACACAAATAACAGGCATCCCGGCCGCACGTGCCGCCTGGGTGTCATTTATGGAATCCCCCACCAACACGCCATGATCCGGAGTAATGCCAAAGTGTTTACAGGCATGCAACAAAGGCAACGGGTCCGGTTTGCGTTTCGGCAGACTGTCGCCACTCAGGACCAGCTCGAAATACGAGTCCAGCTGCAGATCGCGCAACAACGGCTTCGTGAACTGCTCGGCCTTGTTGGTGATGCAGGCCAGCGAAAATCCGGCGTTCTTCAAGGCCTGTAATCCTGCTACCACACCCGGATAGGGCCGGCTGTCTTTAGAGACCAGTCGACCATAATGCCGCTGAAATACGGCCAGGGCCTTTTCAAACAATGCCGCTTCCGGTTCGGCATCCATATCATTAGTCAGGGCCCGCTTCACCAGCCGGCCGACGCCGTTGCCAATCCAGGTCGACACCAACTCCAGGGGATGCGTGGGCTGACCCAGCTCTTGCAACATGGCATTGACGCTGCTGGCCAAATCCGGCGCCGTATCGATCAGGGTGCCATCGAGATCGATCATCACCATCTTGACCTTTAGTGGCAGCGTGAAAGTAGAATTGTTGGTATCAGATTTAAACATAATAATTTTTGACGCAAAGGCGCAAAGACGCGAAGAAAATCTTAAGGTCGGTCTACCAGACCGACAAAACAAGGTATTTTACATTTTTTAGCCGGCTGGAAGCCGGCCCCATGATTTTTCTTTCCTTTGCGCCTTTGCGTCAGATGTTCTTTTTAGGCCTTGGCCAGTTCAGCGCGCATGGCCGAACACACGGTATCGTAACCATTGGCATCGCTATCCTTGCCCGCACCAAAAATGGCGGAACCGGCAACAAAGGTATCGGCGCCCGCTTGGGCAATCTCGCGAATATTATCCACCTTGACGCCACCATCGACCTCAAGGCGAATGTCATAACCACTGTTATCAATGATCTTGCGTGCCTGGCGTAACTTGTCCAGCGTCGCCGGAATAAATTTCTGACCGCCAAAACCCGGATTGACAGACATCAACAACACCATATCCACTTTATCAAGAACGTAGTCCAGGTATTCCAATGATGTTGCCGGGTTGAAGACCAGTCCGGACTTACAACCGGACTCACGAATCAATTGCAGCGAGCGGTCGATATGCTCGGAACCTTCCGGATGGAAGGTAATATAGCTGGCCCCGGCCTTGGCAAAGTCCGGGATAATGCGATCCACCGGTTTCACCATCAGATGGACATCGATATCCGCGGTAACGCCATGCTTGCGCAGGGCCTCACAAACCAGAGGTCCAATCGTCAGGTTCGGCACATAATGGTTGTCCATGACATCGAAATGCACGACATCGGCACCGGACTTCAGTACGTTGTCCACTTCTTCACCCAGTCGGGTAAAATCGGCCGACAAAATTGACGGCGCTATCAGGTAATCAGCCATAGCTCTTTCCTTAATTTAATTTGCTCGGAAAACAGGAAGGCGGAACTTTACCCGATTGCCATCAAATTTTCAGCACTTTGCGAAAAACCCGGGGAAAGCCATATAAATAGTACGCCTCTGCAGGTTATTTCCGGACCTGATTCGAAAATCAACGTGACAGACTGAAGACTGCGCTTGCCAGGTATGAGCTCAGCCTATTCAAATCCCTCGCCCATGACCAAATGTTCGAAGCGAGAAGATAATTCGCCAAATACTGCGGGTTACTCAGCACTGGGCATTTATGACATCAAGGGGGAAACAACTACACTTATGTTTTTGATATAATAGTTCTTTTTCTGATAATAAGAACTGAGCTACGGAGCTAACTTTACTTAATGATTCCCGAACAATATGTGTGGTTAGTTTGGTCTTCTGCTTTCTTGATCCCCTGGGGTATATTTTATGTGGCCCTGCCAAAATTCCGGCGTGCCATGTTATGGTCCAGTCTGTTCACGACACCGTTCGGCCTGACCGAACCCCTGTTTGTTCCGGAGTACTGGAACCCACCGAGTCTGTTTGATCTGGCGCAAAAAACCGGTTTTGATATAGAAAGCCTGATCTTTTGTTTTGGTATTGGTGGAATTGGTTCAGTTTTATACAATGTACTTGCGCACCGGTCACTAAAATCTGTACCCACCACAGAGAAATCCTTGCCACTACACCGGCATCATTTCAAGGCGCTGGCCAGTCCGTTTGTTGCTTTCCCGATGTTTTATTTTTTCCCCTGGAACCCGATCTACCCATCCATTATTGCCATGTTTGTGGGCGCTATAGCCAATATTCTCTGTCGTCCCGATTTGAAAACAAAGACCTGGTGGGGAGGCCTGCTTTTCCTTGCGTATTACTCCGTGTTTCTGGCAGGCCTGGAATGGACGGCGCCCGGCTACATCAGCAAAGTATGGAACCTCTCAGAGTTATCAGGGTTAGTGCTTTTCCGGGTACCCGTAGAAGAGCTCCTGTTCGCCATAGGCTTTGGTATGTACTGGTCCGGTGTCTATGAACATTTTACCTGGAAAAAAACGACACCCGGGTAAAATATCAAATCATCGGTAATGAGATAAGAGAAAACATTGTTTGAGATTTCCGGTATAGGTTTATTCACTGCCTTTCTGGCGGGACTGGTATCATTCCTGTCGCCCTGTGTGCTGCCATTGGTGCCCGCATACCTGTCATACATCGCCGGTCAAACCGTAGATGATTTGCGAGACTCTTTGCAGGTCGATACCCGGCATTCAGCAATCCTGCTAAGTGGTTTTTTCGTTCTTGGATTCTCTACGGTATTTATTACTCTTGGTGCCAGCGCATCCGTTTTGGGACAACTTCTGCTTAGTTATCGTTACGAGGCAAATATTGTTGGTGGGGCTATTGTTATCCTTTTCGGGTTGCTACTTCTCGGTTTTGTTAAAATCCCCTGGCTGATGCACGATTTTCATTTTAAAGTTGACATCAAACGCGGTCGACCTCTTGCCGCCTATGTCCTCGGTCTGGCGTTTGGTTTTGGCTGGACTCCCTGTATCGGCCCTGTGCTGGGCGCGGTGCTTACCCTGAGTGCGGCGTCCACAACAATCGGTGGTGGTATTTCCTTGCTAGTAGTGTATTCGCTTGGACTGGCCGTGCCATTCCTGATTGCAGCACTATTCACGGGATATTTTCTGCGCTCCATGAAGACCCTGCGTCGTCTGGGGCGACCATTACAAATTATATCGGGCATCATAATGATCATTATGGGCATTGCCATGATTACCGGATATTTATCGACATTTGCATTCTGGATATTGCAAACATTCCCGGTATTTGGAACCATAGGTTAGTTAGTATGTATATTTGATATATCCTGAATTAATATCGCTTACACTAGCCACTGTTATTGACCATTTCTTCACAAAAACAGGATGGACGCTTGTAGTGTTTAGTGGCATATATATCCGCAAGACGCGCAACCAACACATCGGGGTCAGCATCGTATACCAGACGGGCGCCAGTATCTTTTTGGCCAAAACTTTTCACAATATCCGGTATATGATCGGTAATACCGCCACTACCCTGCAACACACCAATGAGCTTGCCTTCATCAAAGGCAATAGCGAATTCGCCCAGGGTCCCTGAGCGGCCGCCAAGAATGATGACCATATCGCTAGAACGGATGTTGGTCACTTCCCGCCCCATGAGTCCGCTGCCGGTATAAATCAATATATCGAAGGCGTCCGCTGGCGCTAAATATTTGTGTATGTGCTCATCCAGGCTTAAACCCGGAGAAATACCAATGGACATGCCACCAGCACTTTGCGCCCCACGGGCGCAATCGTACGGCAGGCCGGAACAGGCGCCGGTAATGAGATTAAAATTCCGTTTCGCTATTGCCTTACCCAGGGCGTAGGCCTTGTCGCTGGCCTGTTGAGATTCATCAAGACTGGCAGACCCCATCACACCTATCGATAAACGCATCCCAAGTGTCTTTTTGAGGAACAGGTCTGGCTGTGCCTGAAACCTTTGTTTACAGTTCTCGGAACAGAAATAATAGCTCCGACCATCGTGGGTAATCATTGCCGTCGCCGTGCGCGGACTGATTTCCATCAAACATACCGGGTCTTTAACCATACCAAGTTTTTCTCCAGTTAATTCCCGCGTCTGCTTTTTTCCAGAGTCATCAGAAAACCGAATGCGGGGTGTTTAAACTGAGCATGACGTAAAATATTCCAGTTATTGCGCAGATAATCTGTCAGAAAATTCGTGATGTGCTTCAAGGACATGACATCATACCCGCTCTGGGGTTCGATCAGGCTGCCAAAGGCCATTAACCGGACCTGATGGCCCGACATTGTCTCTGCACGTCCCTTATGCAGCAACTGCTCTACTACCCGGGGTACATGTTCACCCTGACAACAACCAAACCTTGTCAGGGCGGCGCGCAGTACCGCCGGGTTCCGGGCGCCGCGATTGAGTTCGGCCTTGCCCTCTTTAACTTCGCCAATAATCATATCGGCCTGTGTACCGGATACTCCCAACTCCGGGTCGGGCGCATACAGTTGTTGCTCCCCGGTCGGCTTACCGCCTTGCTGTGGCACCAGGCATCCCGCCCCCGGGAAACGGAAGGCCAGAATATCAAGGTCGGTTGCCGTCTGATAACCCCCATGTTTCATTGCCTCAATTACGGGATATTCAGTAACGGTAAAGTACCCATTGACGTGTAAATAGGCCTCCACCAGGGCCACGGCATGGTCCATGCTTCACCCCCTCACTTGCACGCCCCGGAATCCAGGGATACCGACTCGTTTCTATTGATGGGCTGGTCTGGCAATTTTTCTTGTGGATTATTCATTAAATTCTCCAGATAGGGCTGCAACAGGGATACGACCTGGGTTTTAGCGGCGTTTTGCACCTTGGATCCGCCTTCGGTCAACGGCCAACTCAAGGCCGGTAATTCCGGTTCAATGACCACTACAACCGCTCCACAGTCACAAGGGCAACGATGAAAACTGATACCGCCTTCGTCCCCCAGATACCACGGCCGCTGATGAAACAATAACCGGTTCATAATCTCCAGTAAGGCCCATCGTCCACGCAGTGCGCTCCTGATATCACCACTACCACGTTGTGAGACATGATGAATAATGACGGCATCCAGCCCATGTTTACAACAGATGGCATCCATCGGCGCCATCTCAATCAAGGCGCCATCGCAGTAGAAATTAGCGTCAATTTCGACGGGTCGATAGAGTACGGGCATGGCCGCGCTGGCCATCATTCGTGGGGCCAACTTACCCTGTGAAAAAATGGCTTTGCGTTGACACCCAAGATCTACCGCTACGGTATAAAAGGGATAACGGCATTGCTCAAAAGTATCTACCGTGAGATTGCGCTGACAAAAGTCGATTGCGGTATCCGCCGCCGCCAGGCCGGTATAACCGCGCCCTTTTTGTATTGTCATGCGCCAAAAAAAGTACAATAAGGAATCGGGTATCCAGAACTCCTTACG